>CACJIJ010000019.1 GCA_902593445.1 uncultured Pelagibacteraceae bacterium | reverse complement strand
TTTTAAATAATCTAAACTTCATAGCTGAACATTAAGTGATTTGATATTTGGTTTCTACATCTAATTTGTTCATTATAGGTACTGATTTGTTTGATTTTATTTAATTTATTTGTTTATTAAAGATGATGATTAAAATTTTTCCTTTCATGTTTATACTTCTATGGTCTTCTGCTTTCATAACAACCAAACCTATCATAGACAACAGTGATCCATTTGCTGCTCTTGCTTTTAGATTTGCCTTGGTTGCTTTTGGTTTTTTTTTATTTTCTATTTTTTCAAAACAAAAAATTTTAGTAAGCAAAAGAAACTTTATTGAATCTTTTTTTAGTGGTGTCTTATTTCATGGTTTTTATCTTGGTGGTGTCTTTTACTCAATTTCAATAGGCATGCCTACAGCAATTGCAGCATTAATTGTAACTCTTCAACCAGTTCTTACCAATGCATTAAGCGGTCCAATCTTAAATGAAAAAGTATCCACAAAACAATGGATAGGTGTTTTATTAGGATTTGCTGGTGCAGGACTTGTATTGGGTTTTGATGTTGGTTCTAAAATACCATCAACAGGATTGATCGCGACAATAATTGCTTTATTAGCAATCACATTTTCAACTTTGTGGCAAAAAAAATTAAGTAACAACTTGCCTTTGTCTGTAAGCAATATGAATCAAGCTATTGGTGGATGTATATTTCATTTATCAATAATTATTTTGTTTGTTGATCCATATATTGATTTCTCACAAACATTTATTATTGCTATGAGCCATCAAATATTTTTGGTATCATTTGGAGCATTTACAATATTAATGTTTTTAATTAAAAATAATTCAGCAAGCAAAACTGTTTCTATATTTTTTTTAATTCCAGCAACGTCTGCTTTTATGGCATGGCTTTTCTTAAATGAAAGTTTAACTAGTTTAGATTTAATTGGATTTATAATTACTTCTATAGGTGTTTATATTGCAACAAGAGATTGAAAATTTAAGCTTATAAAGAATGAAAGCCAAACTCTAGAGATGCATCTGTGATAGAATGATATAAAGATTCGCCAAAACTTCTTAGAGCAAATAACCTTACTTTATTTGGATTTTCACCCAACTTATCTACAGTAAAAGCTATTCCATTATAAGTTGAGTTAATTGAATTATTTTTCTCCAATGTATTAAAATTAAAAGGACATCCTTTTTTCAAAACTTCAATCGAATCATTTCCTTCGATTTCAATAATAGCTCTAGAATGAGATAAATCTGTTATAGCAAAATCTGTATCTTTAAAATTATCTGATACATTTTTAATTAAATTTTTTTTTGTCGAAACTAAAAGCCAGTTTTTTGGTCCATTCCACATAATCCTTGTAGTTTCGTTAAACACTACATTTAAAGGTTCATTTTTTAATTTTAAACCATCAATATCAATACCCTCAAATGAAACTGAAGAATTTTTGTACTGAACTATTTGAACTATTAGTAAATTTTTAATTTCGGATATTTTAAGTATATCATTTTCATTTTTACCTTCATAATCTCCAAATTGCCCTTTTGTATGAACATTTGATAAAGCTGAAATTAATGTCATGATCTAACCCTTTCACCTTTTGGGTCTACGTAATGTGATGAAACTATCTCAACTGGTATTACTTTATTTTTAAGTGGCGACATTGCAAAAAGCTTTTGACCTATCATATTTTTTCCATCTTTCAAAATTGCTAAAGAAAAAGGATTATCATATTCAACACTCCAACATGATGCAGAGATATGACCTAACTTTGGATTTGGCAATGGTGCTTTATCATCTTTAACTAAGTGAGAGCCTTCTGGTATACTTGTTTGTTTGTCTAATGGAACTACCCCCACTATTCTCTGTCTATCTTCAGCTGTAAATGCAGATCGTTGTAATGATCTTTTTCCAATAAAATCTTTCTTTTTACTAACAAGACCTTCTAAGGCGTTATCGAATGGAATTGTTCTACCATCAAGTTCTGATCCAGCAACATGTCCCATTTCAATTCTAAGAGTTGATAATGCTTCTGTTCCATATGGTTGAATATTAAATTCTTCACCAGCTTCAATTATTTTTTCCCACATGAAATTTCCATAATCAGACTCAACATTTACTTCATAAGCAAGCTCGCCTGAAAACGAAATTCTAAATATTCTTGCTTTAACACCAAATAAATCTCCCTCCATATAGCCCATAAAAGGTAAGCCTTCATTTGATACATCAGAATTTGGAAATAATTTTTTTAATAAATCCCGAGATTTAGGTCCAGCGATAGCTGCTCCAGCCCATTGTTCTGTGGTTGAAACCACATTCACATTTAATTCAGGCCAAACTAATTGCAAATAATATTCTAAATGAGAGAGAACGTTTGCAGCTTGAGCTGTAGTAGTAGTCATGTGATAATGATTTTCTGAAATTCTTGTGGTTGTTCCGTCGTCCATAACAATTCCATCTTCTCTTAACATTACACCGTATCTTGCTTTACCAACTGGTAGCTTAAGCCACGCATTAGTATAAACTCTGTTTAATAACTCTGCTGCATCAGGACCTTTGACATCAATTTTTCCTAAGGTTGTTACGTCACAGACTCCAACATTCGTTCTTACATTTTTAGCCTCTCTTTTAGATGCCTCAAATAAATTTTCATTTCCTTTTTTATAATACCTTGGTCTTAACCAAACACCGGCATCAACAAAAACTGCATTATTTTTTTCATGCCATGAATGCATTGGAGATTTTCTTGTTGGTTTTGAATGTTTTCCAACTTCCCTTCCAACAATTGCTCCAATTGAAACAGGCGTATACGGTGGTCTAAAGGTTGTATGACCAACAGCTGGAACTACTTTATTTTCAATTTCAGATACTAGCTGAAGACCATTTAAATTACTTGTTTTACCTTGGTCTGTTGCCATACCAAGAGTGGTATATCTTTTAACATGCTCAATTGACCGATAACCTTCTCTTAAAGCTATTTCTACATCAGATACAGCTACATCGTTTTGAAAATCTAAAAATCTTTTATAATTTTTACCCTTTGGTAATGGAACACACCAAAACTTATCGTGTTGAGAAGATTTTTTTTCAACAACGTTTGGAATAGCTATCTCATTATCAATTTCAGTAATTTTTTTTGATAATTCACTTCCTACTTTAAATGAAGTTCTTAATGTTTCATCAAGCGAAAATATTCCATTAGCTGCACCTAAAGTGATTTCATTTTGTTTTGATTGTCCTGGAACAAATGCATCAATTTCTTCTTTAAACTTTGTTTTATTTCCTGATTGTGAAGCTAAATGAATGGTTGGTGTCCAAAAACCTGAAACGCAAATACAATCACATTGTATATTTTCTATTTTACCAAGTTGTTTTTTATCTTCAGAAATACTTGCTATATCTGCAGATTTTACTTTTTTGTACCCTTGTGCAGCAACCACAACATAAGAATTCTTTATATTAATTCCTAAATTTTTTGCTTCATCAATTATTTCTGATTCAGCGTTTTTTCTTGAGTCTAAAACAACTGGATCTACTCCATGTTTTTTAAATTCAATTGCTGTTTCGTATCCACTATCATTATTTGTAAATACCAATGGTTTTCTTCCAACTAAAACACCATATACTTTTAAATATTCTTTAGCAGCTGAAGAAAGCATTACTCCTGGTGTATCATTATTTCCAAAAACTATTGGTCTTTCAATTGATCCAGAGGAAATCAAAACCTCTTTTGCACGAATGTACCATAGTCTTTTATTAGGATGGTATTTTTTAGTTGATGGTAAATGATCACTAACTTTTTCCGACATCACAAGCATGTTGTGATCATAGTATCCAAAAATTTGAGATCTATTTTTTACAACAACATTTGGCATTGTTTTGAGCTCTGCAATTATCCCCTCAGCCCAATCTTTTCCTGATTGATTGCCAATATTGACATCACTTGTTAGTAAAGATCCGCCAAATCTTGGTTTATCTTCAGCTAAAATTACTTTAGCTCCATTTTTTGCAGCAGCATATGCTCCTGCCAATCCTGATGGTCCTGAACCTGCAATTAATAAATCGCAATATTCGTATTTATGTTCATACCTTTCTTTATCATGCTTGGTTGAAGCTACTCCTAAACCAGCTGCTTTTCTTATGAAAGGCTCATAAATTCGATACCAAAAACTTTTTGGCCACATGAAAGTTTTGTAATAAAAACCTGCTGGTAAAAAAATTTTTAAAAAATTATTGATTGCACCTATGTCAAAATTAACATTTGGCCAACAATTAACACTTTTTGCTTCTAAACCTTCAAATAATTCCTGTTCTGTTGCTTTAATATTAGGTTCTGTTTCACCATTTCTATAAAGTTGAACTACCGCATAGGGTTCGTCTACACCTGCTCCAAAAAAACCTCTTGGTCTGTGATATTTAAAGCTTCTTCCTACTAAATGAACCCCATTAGCTAATAAAGCTGAAGCTAATGTGTCACCTTCATAACCAAAGTAAGTTTTCCCATTAAATTTAAAAGATAATTTTTTATCTCTATTTATTAACCCACCATTTTCAATTCTAAAAGCTTGGGTCATTAAGCAACTTCCTCATCAGCTTTAAAAGTTCTAAAAATTTCATGAGTTGCAGTATCTCTCTCAACCTTTATCCATTGTCTACATCCAGAAATATGTTGCCATAGCTCTAAATGCTTTCCTCTTATACTTTTTCTATTGTAAACAAAATTATCCCATTCTTGATCAGTAACTTCTTTATTAAGTTCCGGTCTTTTAACGCTTGCATCGCCACCATATGAAAATTCATTTTGAGATCTCATTCCACAGTGTGGACAATTTATGTAAAGCATTTACGATATCCAGGTTTTTGTTCCAAGTCCCTTTTCATCAATAAGGTGACCAGTACTAAATCTATTTAAACTATAACCAGCGTTTAATTCATGAACTCTATCTTGTGCAATAGTGTGTGCAAATGTCCATCCTGATGCAGGTGTCGCTTTAAATCCTCCGTAGCACCATCCACAATTTAAATACAATCCTTCAATATGTGTTTTATCAATAATTGGTGAACCATCCATTGACATATCCATTATACCACCCCAAGTTCTAAGCATTTTTAATTTACTTAAAAACGGCATCATCGCTATTCCCTCAGTTAAAACGTGTTGTAATGTCGGTAAATTTCCTCTTTGAGCATAACTATTATACCCATCAAGATCGCCTCCCATCACCATCTCACCTTTATCTGATTGACTTACATAAAAATGACCAGCACCAAATGTAACTACTTTATCTAAAACTGGTTTAACTGGTTCAGAAACACAAGCTTGAAGTAAATGTGTTTCAATTGGTAAAGTCATATTTAATTTTTCAGCTAATATATTTGTGCTTCCAGCAACACACAGACCAACTTTTTTCGCTTTAATATTTCCTCTTGAAGTTCTTATTCCTTTTATTTTGCCGGCTGAAACATCAAACCCAATCACTTCACAATTTTGAATTATATCTACACCCATAGAGTCAGCTTGTCTTGCATAGCCCCATGCAACAGCATCGTGTCTTGCTGTACCTGCACTTGGTTGCATCAAACCACCAAAAATTGGAAATCTTACATTTTCAGAAAAGTCAGCCATTGGAATAATTTCTTTAACTTGTTCTCTATTTAAAAGAACTGCATCAATTCCATTTAACCTCATCGAATTTCCTCTTCTCGCGTATGCATTCATTTGAGCATCAGAGTGCGCAAGGTTAATTATTCCTCTTGGAGAAAACATTACATTGTAGTTCAAATCCTGACTCATCTTTCTCCATAAATCCATTCCAAACTCACTGAACAATCCATTTTCATCGTGCATATAATTGGATCTAATAATTGTAGTGTTACGTCCTACATTTCCCCCTCCAATCCATCCTTTCTCAATAATTGCAACTTTTGTAATGTTGTGCTCTTTAGCAAGGTAATATGCAGTAGCCAAGCCATGACCGCCTCCACCTATGATAACGACATCATATTCTTCTTTAGGTGTTGGGTCTTTCCAAGCTAAATCCCAATTTTGATGGTTTGAAAAAGCGTTTTTAACAAGGTTAAATAAAGAATATTTTTGCATTTAATAATTTTATAACAATCAATTTAAATAGTGCTTATTTTTTTTATATATATTTTTTAGAAGTTTCCAAAAATGGCAAAAAAGGATAAGAAGTCACAGGTAAATATTTTTTAATTTAAGGGATTATTCATGAGTGATGTGAAATCTGACATTCAAATAGCTCGAGAAGCTAAGATGCAACCAATAAAGGATATTCTTTCTAAGGTTGGAGTGCCAGATGAAAATTTTGCTTTTAGTCCAATGGGAAGACACATAGCCAAAATAAATCTTGAATATTTAAATACTCTTAAAAAAGAAAACGGTAAATTAATTTTAGTTACAGCAATTACTCCAACTCCAGCTGGTGAAGGTAAAACTACAACTTCTGTTGGTTTAAATGACGGTTTAAATAAAATTGGAAAAAAATCTATTGTTTGTTTAAGGGAACCAAGTCTTGGTCCATCATTTGGAATGAAGGGTGGAGCTGCTGGAGGTGGTTATGCCCAAGTAGTACCAATGGAACAAATCAATCTTCATTTTACAGGTGACTTTCATGCTATTACATCTGCTCATAACTTACTATCTGCATTAATTGATAATCATATTTATTGGGGCAACAAACTTAACATTGATGTTAGAAGAGTTGTTTGGAGAAGAGTAATGGATATGAATGATAGATCATTAAGATCAATCATTGTAGATCTAGGAGGAGTAGCTAATGGTTACCCAAGACAAGATAGTTTTGATATCACAGTTGCATCTGAGCTAATGGCTATTTTTTGTTTAGCAACAGATTTAAAAGATTTAGAAAACAGAATTGGAAATATTACAATTGGTTATACTAGAGATAAGCAGGCAATTTATGCAAAAGATTTAAATGCACAAGGTCCAATGACTGTTTTGCTTAAAGAAGCAATAAGACCGAACGTAACTCAAACTTTAGAAAACAATCCAGCAATAATTCATGGTGGGCCTTTTGCAAATATTGCTCATGGATGTAATTCAGTTATTGCAACTAAAGCAGGACTAAAATTAGCTGACTATGTTGTTACAGAGGCAGGTTTTGGAGCTGATTTGGGAGCTGAAAAATTTTTGGATATTAAATGTAGAAAATCTGGTCTCAAACCAGATTGTGTTGTTATTGTAGCAACAATAAGAGCTTTAAAAATGCATGGGGGAGTTGCTAAAGAAGATTTAAAAAAAGAAAATGTATCAGCTCTAAAAGAGGGAATGGTAAATTTACGAAGACATATAAACAATATTAGAAAATTTGGGTTACCTGTTACTGTTGCTGTTAATCATTTTATTACAGATACAGAAGATGAAATGAAAACTTTGTTAGATTTTTGTGAAACGCAAGGAGTAAAAGCTTCTAAATGTACTCATTGGTCAAATGGAAGCGAAGGAACTGTTGAACTTGCTAAAAACGTTACAGAAATTTGTGAAGATAAAAAAGATACATTTAAGTTTTTATATGAGGATGACCTTCCGTTATTCAAAAAAATAGAAAAAATTGCACAAGAAATTTATAGCGCCTCTGAAGTGGTAGCAGATACAAAAGTAAGACAACAATTAAAAGATTTTGAAGAAAAAGGTTATGGTAAGTTACCTGTTTGTATTGCAAAAACTCAATACAGTTTTTCAACAGATCCAAATTTAAAAGGTGCTCCCACAGGGCATGTTTTGCCTGTAAGAGAGGTAAGACTTTCTTCTGGTGCTGAATTTATAGTTGTTGTGTGTGGAGAAATTATGACAATGCCAGGGCTTCCAAGAGTTCCAGCAGCCGACTCTATAAAATTAAATGACAAAGGTGAAATAGAAGGTTTATTCTAAATTTAAATAGCCTAACCAGTTCTCTAATTCTCTCATTCTAGAAACTTTATCTAATTTATTATTCTCAGTTTCTATATGTTTAATATGATTATCGACTTCAATCTCATCTTTAAAAGCACCTTTTTCTAAAAGTCTCTTTTTTCTAAAAATAATCAAATTAATCATTTTATTATAAGTAATCTCGGGGTGGTATTGAAGGCCCCATATATTACAGTTGCCAACTTCAAAATTTAATCCTTGCACATCATTAATTGAGTTTGAGGCTAATAAAGTTGAATTTACTGGCATTGTTACCACTTCATCAAAATTAAATGCAGGGGTATTAAATTTTTTATCTTTATTTTTATAAAGTGGATGATTTAATCCATTTTCATTAATTTCTATATTTGAAGCAATACCTCTATGAGATCCTTTTGTAGCTTTTTTAACCTCCCCTCCTGCTGCTGTTACTGCTACTTGCATGCCCCAACATATTGCTAAAATTTTTTTGATTTTTTTCTGACATTCTTTCATAAATTCAATTTGTCTTTTTATTTCTGGAGTATTGTTATAGATGTTTAAACTACTTCCTCCCCAAATAAGACCGTCGTAGCTTTCAAGTGCATCAATATTTTTATTAATATTTTCATCCGAAGAAGGATTGACCACGTGGGTTACTAATTTATCTGTGAAAAACCCCAAACTATCTTTAAGGCTTTCTGTATGTGTTTGAATTCCAGCCTCAGAAAAACTTTGATTTTCTTCTTGTAAATTTCCTTCTACTATCAATATTTTTTTCATTAAAATAATTCTCCAGAAATACTTTTTATATACATTTCTTTTAGATCATTTTGACTTAATTTTTTGGGATTCCCTCCTGTTGATGGATCTTCAAATGCCATTAAGGAAAGTTCATCTAAATCAATATTATTACAATCCATTATATCTGACAATTTGTGTGGAATATTTAAATTATTTCTTAATTCTAAAATCCAATCTAAAAAACTATCAAAATTTTTATTTAAGCTAAGATAATCACAAATCGATATTATTTTATTTTCAATTGATGGTTTATTAAATGTTAAAACATAAGGCATAAATATTGCATTGGATAAACCATGATGAACATTAAATTTACCATTTACAGGATGACTCAACGAATGAATTGCTCCTAATCCTTTCTGAAATGCAGTCGAACCCATTGAAGCTGCGGATAGCAAATCCATTCTTGCATTAACATCTTTTCCATTTTTAAAGGCTTTAATTAATGAATTTTTAATTAGTTTTATTCCCTCTATTGCCATACCATCAGCCATTGGATGATAACCTGGTGCACAAAAAGCTTCTAAATTATGTGCTAAAGCATCCATTCCAGTTGCTGCTGTTAATCTTGGAGATAAATCTATAGTAAGCAAAGGATCTAAAATCACAATTGAAGGTAGCATTTTAGGATGAAAAATAATTTTTTTTGCACCAGTATCTTTGTTGATAATTGCAGATGCTCTTCCAGTTTCAGATCCAGTTCCAGCAGTAGTAGGAACTGCTATGATTTTTGAAATTTTAGAACTATCTGCTCTAGTCCAGTAATCACCAATATCCTCAAAATCCCAAATAGGTCTAGATTGATTACACATAAATGCTATTGCCTTTCCAACATCTAAACCACTACCACCTCCTAAAGCTATTACGCCATCACAGCCCGAAGTATTATAAACTTTAACACCTTCCTCTACGTTTTGACAAATTGGATTTCCCGTAAAATTAGAAAAGGTAATTAGATTTTTAAAACTTTTTTTTAAACTCAATATTATATTTTTTATAATATCTAAATTAATTAAATCTTTGTCAGTTACAAATAATGGGTTTGAAATACCTAGCTCTTTACATGCCAAAGATAAGTCTTCAATTCTTTTTTCTCCTATCCACATAGTGGTGGGATAATTCCAATTAATACCCATAAACAAAATATAATTTTATTTTTTTTAAAATTGTTAGTAAGATATATTTATAAATTTATTAATGATAGGAAAAATTCTATGTCAAAAGTAGCAATCATAGGCGCTGGTCCATGTGGACTTTCAATTTTAAGAGCATTTGAACATTTAGAAAAAAAAGGAGAAAAAATTCCTGAAATAATTTGCTTTGAAAAACAAGAGAGTTGGGGTGGTTTATGGAATTACAATTGGAGAACAGGTTCTGATCAATATGGAGATCCTGTGCCTAATAGTATGTATAGATACTTATGGTCAAATGGACCTAAGGAGTGTTTAGAATTTGCTGATTACTCTTTTGATGAACATTTTGGAAAGCCAATTCCCTCTTTCCCTCCAAGAGAAGTCCTGCAAGATTATATTTTAGGAAGAGTAAGCAAAGGAAATATAAAAAGTAAGATTAAATTTAATACTAGAGTTACAAATGCTGTTTATAAAAATGATAAGTTTGAAATTGGCTACCATGACAAAGTAAATAATAAAGTTTTAAATGATACATTTGATTATGTGGTTGTCTCTACAGGTCATTTTTCTGTGCCTTTTATTCCTGAATACGAAGGAATGAATTCTTTCCCAGGAAGAATAATGCACTCACATGATTTTAGAGATGCTGAGGAATTCAGAGGAAAAGATGTAATTGTTTTAGGTAGCAGTTATTCTGCTGAAGATGTGGCTCTACAATGTAATAAGTATGGCGCTAAAAGTGTAACAATCGGTTACAGACATAACCCAATGGGTTTCAAATGGCCAAAAGGTATGAAAGAAGTTCATTATTTAGATAGGTTAGAAGGGAAAAAAGCCATATTTAAAGATGGAACAGAACAAAATGCTGATGTAATTATTTTATGTACAGGATATTTGCATCATTTCCCATTTTTAGATGAAAGTTTAAAATTAAAAACACATAACAGATTGTATCCACCAAAACTTTATAAAGGTATTGTGTGGCAAGATAATCATAAGCTTTTATACTTAGGTATGCAGGACCAATTTCATACATTTAACATGTTTGACTGTCAGGGATGGTATGCAAGAGATGTGATAATGGGGAAAATCAAAATGCCTAGTGATGAAGAGATAGATAAAGACATTAATAAGTGGGTCGCTATGGAAGAAAAATTAGAAAACCCTGACCAAATGATTGATTTTCAAACAGAATATACCAAAGAACTTCATGATATGTCAGATTACCCTAAAATTGATTTTGAATTAATTAGAAAACATTTCAAAGAATGGGAGCATCATAAAGTAGAGGATATTCTTACTTATAGAAATAAATCATTCTCGTCTCCTGTAACTGGATCAGTTGCACCTGTGCACCATACACCATGGGAAATAGCGATGGATGATTCAATGAAAACCTTCTTAAATAAATAATAAATTAATAATTTATTTTTAATTTTTTATTTTTGGTAATTGCATTTAGCAAAGCGGTCATTAATGGAATTTTTTTTTTATTAATTTTATTTAAAATATATGGTGCAATTTCATAAGCTAAATCAGCTCCTTCAACAGTATCATTTGTCATAAATTTATTTTTAGCATTTTTAAAAGAAAACCCTTTACCCAAGTATTCACCCATTTTACTATTTCTTCCTCCTACAGCACTAACATACAAATCACCTAAACCTGCTAAGCCTCTTACAGTTTCTTTTTTACCTTTAAAATGTTGAATTAAATATTCCATTTCATCAAACGATTTTCTAAATAATGCTGAAGAGGTATTATTCCCTTCACCTGATCCTATAACCATAGAATAAATATTTTTTATAGCGGAGGAAAATTCTATTCCTCGAACATCTGAAGAGTATTCGGTTTTATAATATTTTGCTGAAACTAGTTTTCCTATTTGTCTTGCTATCCTTATATTTTTATTTGCAATAACTGTATAGCTCTTTATTTTTCTTGCCAATTCTTTTGCCAAACAAGGTCCTTTTAACACAGAGATATTTAATTTTTTATTTCTTAAATCTAATTGTTCTGACATTGTAATTATTTTTTTTGTTTTACGATCAAATTTAAGTCCTTTTGTTAAAATCAATAAATAAGTTTGTTTATTTAAGTTCTTTAAATATTTTTTTACCAATTCTATTCCAACAGAACTTACGGCTACTACAATTAAATCCCATTTTTCAATTAGTAATTGAGATGAAAATCTTCTAATTAATAATTTTTTTGGCAAAGTAATTTTTAAACTAGGATGAAATTTCTTTTTATTAAGAAGTTTATTTAAAAGTTTTGCATTATATGGCTCTGTTAAAGTTACTTTATTGTTATTGTCTAACAATGGAAAAGAGAATGCTGCCCCCATTGCTCCAGCTCCAATAATTAAAACTTTCTTCATAACCAAAACTATGCCAAAGTTTTTTTAATTGCTAGTTTCCATCCTTGTAAAAGTTGATTTCTCAATGAATTTTTGATTTTTGGAGAAAAAGCTCTGTCTTTTTGCCAAATATTTTTGATTTCATTTAAAGATTTAAACTCACCAACCTGATATCCAGCAAAGAGAGCAACACCTAAAGCAGTAGTTTCCAATACTTTTGGTCTAATTACTTTTAGATTTATTGTATCTGACAAGAATTGAGAAAACCAATTGTTTGCAACCATACCACCATCAATTTTTACTATTCTAGGTTTCAAACCGTCTTTATTCATAGCGTTAAAAAGGTCATAACTTTGATAAGCAACGGACTCTACTGTTGCTCTTACTAAACTTTGCCAATTACTATCTCTGGTTAAACCTGTAATTAAACCTCTTGCATCTGGTCTCCAATACGGTGCACCCATGCCGCTAAAAGCGGGAACGATATAGATGCCATCATTTATATTTGATGATCTTGCTATTTTTTCTGTTTCTGGTGCTTTTTTTATTAATTTCATTTTATCTCTTAACCATTGTATGCCAGCGCCAGCTATGAAAATTGATCCCTCTAAAGCATAAGTAGTCTTATTATTCAATCGATAACATATTGTTGTTAACAATTTATTTTTGGAATTTATTTTCTTAGAGCCTGTATTCATAATTACAAAAGCCCCTGTTCCATAAGTGCTTTTGATTGAACCTTTATCAAAACAAGTTTGACCAACCGCAGCAGCCTGTTGATCACCTAAAACAGCAGATATTGGTATCTCTTTTCCAATAATTTTTTTATCAGTTTTGCCAAAGTCATCAGCTGAATTTTTTACTTTGGGTAGAATACTCTTTGGAATATTTAATTTTTTTAAAATCTCATGATCCCATTTATTGTTATTAATATTAAACAGCATTGTCCTACTTGCGTTTGTAGCTTCGGTTAAATGTTGTTTTCCTTTAGTTAATTTCCAAATTAAAAAAGTATCAACTGTCCCAAATAATAAATTGTTTGACTTTATTAATTTTTTAGACTGCTTAACATTATCTAAAATCCACCTTACTTTTGTTGCTGAAAAATAAGGATCAATAAATAATCCTGTTTTCTTTCTAAAATCTTTTTCATATTTTTTGTTTTTAAGTTTTTTACAATATTCTTGAGTTCTTCGATCTTGCCAAACTATTGCATTATAGATTGGCTTTCCTGTTTTCTTATTCCATAAAATTGTTGTTTCCCTTTGATTGGTAATTCCAATACTAATAATATGGCCTCTGGTTTTATTGGCCTTATTAACAACATTCTTAAGTGCTTTAAGGGTTGTTGACCAAATCTCATTTGGATTATGTTCTACCCACCCATTTTTCGGAAAATATTGTTTAAATTCATATTGTGAAACAAATTCAATTTTCCCTTTAGTGTTAAAAAGTATTACTCTTGAAGAAGTGGTACCTTGATCAATAGAAATTATAAATTTTTTCAACGGACTACGCTATGCCTAAGTGTTTTTTTCTTTTTCCAACCCAAGTTCTAATCAAATTATCAAAGATCAATCCTATAAACGCAACACAGATACCTAAAGTTAAACCAATTCCAGCTCCATTTTTATCTGAAAGTGCTTTTAAAATGTATTGACCAAGATCTTCCGTTCCAATGAAGGCTCCAATTATCACCATAAATAAAGCAAAAACTATTGTTTGATTTAAACCAAGCATCATATGAGGAAATGCTAATGGAAACTCAATTTTAGTTAATCTTTGAAATTTATTAACACCAGACATTGTTGCAGCTTCATGCAAGCCAACAGGAACACTTCTTAAACCTTCAATTGTATATCTTGTTGCAGGAATTGTGGCATAAACAATCACTGCAATTAATACAGAAGTATCTGTAATTCCAAAAAGCATCATTACAGGAATTAGATAAACAAATGATGGGAATGTTTGAAATATATCACAAACACCTAACATAAACGCTGCCGATTTTTTATTTTGAAAACATAATGTGCCAACTGTAAATCCAATTAAACAAGAAATAACTACTCCAAAAGTTGCCATATATAATGTAACTAGCGCTCTATCCCACCATGGACTTAATGCTATAAATAAAGTCAAAGCAGCAACAACTAATGCTGATCGAAATCCTCCAATTAAATATCCTGCACCAACTGCTAGTACCAATGTAGCAACTGCAGGCATTCTTAAATACAAAGCTCTCATCGGCTGAAGCACATCTTGAATTAACCATGTATTAAATGCTTTAATATAAACGAAGAAAGTATCAAAAATCCAATCAACTCCTTTATTCCAAAAATCTGCTGTTGATATTCCTTTGTTATGAGGAATTTCAAACAAGTAATTAAAACTACCTTTGAAAATAAAAGTCCCAACATATGCAAGAATTATTCCAATTACGAATGAAGCTGCAAAAAATATTACGTTTTTATTTCTTTGGAAAAATGTCAGATTACCAAAATAATCTGTTTGTTTATTTGCCCAAGCTAAAGACATTTTATCAAGAAGAATTGCAATTAGACTAATACACAATCCTGCTTCCAATGCTAATCCAATATTAAGTTGGTTCAAAGCTAATAATAAATTAAATCCTAAACCTTTGGCACCAATGAAAGCAGATATAACTGCCATTGAAAAACAAACCATAATAACTTGATTAACTCCAATTAAAATATCTCTTCTTGCTGTTGGAATTAGTACCTTGAACATTAATTGCCAATTGGTACAACCACTCATTCTTCCTGCTTCAATAACTTCTGGGGGTATGGCTCTTAAACCTAATATTGTTAATAATATCATTGGTGGAACCGCAACAACCATAGTAATAATTACAGCAGCGTGATCACCTACTCCAAATAAAACAAGTGCAGGAACTAATACAGCGTATTGTGGCATAGTCTGCATTACTAGAAGAATTGGGTACAATGCTTTTTCAACACGTTTACTTTTGTAAGCTGCAATACCTAGGCCTAAACCAAAAATAAATGAAAGTGGAGCTGCAACAAGTATAAAAGAAAGCGTTTGCATTGATGGTTTCCATTGACCAAATATAGAAATATAGATCATTGTTAAACCTGCAAATAAAGCCAATCCTTTTCCACTTAATTTATAAGATAGTATAGCTGCTCCAGCTGCAACAATGGTCCAAGGTAAACCTGGTAACTCTAACCAAGGATAAGCATCAATAAAATCCCAACTTGTAAATGCAACAATAGTTTCTAAACCTCCAAGTAAAATCTCTCTAATTAATTCAATTAAAAAAGTCATAAATGAAGTTAAATTTCTACTTATCTCTAATAGTAATGGTCGAGTTTTAAATTCTTGAGTATCTTCGTTCCAAAATTCCATTGGCATCCATTCATTCATTAAGAAAAATAAAGAGTCATTTATCCAAATAGGCAGCCATCCTAGAAGTGGAGGCAATCTCCAAAAAACATCAAAGGCATAATACCTAACCTCTTTACCTAGAAAAAAGTAAACACTTTGGTTTGGATCTTTAACAAATTCGGCCTGGCCTCTTATAAATTTATAGGTTTCAGGAACATCAATTGCAAAACATAAAGCAAAAAATACAATTAATAAAAATAACCACTGAAATAATTTTGGATATTTTTTTAAATACTCCATATTTTAACTACCGTTTTTTCTTCCTCCAAAAACTGTATCTATTATTTTTGAAGGTTTAATTGATCCTACAATATTATTATTTGAGTCAATTACTCCTACTAATTTTTCTTGAGTAAGTATTTTTTCTGCAACATTTTCTATAATTTCATCTTTTGATACTTTTAAATCTCCTAAATTATCTTTACTTGAAGCATCCATTACATCCTCAATAATCAAAACCTTCTCTCTCGGTACTTCTTCAGTAAACTTTCTTACATATTCAGTTGCTGGATTAAGTACGATATTTGCAGGTGTATCTAATTGTTCAATTATACCATCTTTCATGATTGCTATTCGATCAGCTAACTTTAATGCCTCATCAAAATCATGAGTGATGAACATGATGGTTTTCTGTAATTTTTCCTGAAGTCTTAAAAACTCATCTTGCATTTCTTTTCTAATCAATGGATCTAATGCAGAAAAAGGTTCATCTAAAAACCATATATCAGGCTCTACTGCTAATGACCTTGCGATTCCTACCCTTTGTTGTTGTCCACCTGAAAGTTCTCTTGGAAAATAATTCTCTCTTCCATCTAGTCCAACTAGTTTTACCATTTCCATTGCTCTACTAATACTCTCTTCAGTATTAGTGCCTTTTATCTGAAGCGGAAAAGCAATATTTTCAACAACTGTTTTATGAGGTAACAAAGCAAAGCTTTGAAAAACCATTCCCATTTTATTTCTTCTAAGCTCAATAAGCTCTTTATTATTTAATTCTAATAAATCTTGACCTTCAATAAAAATCTTTCCACCGGTAGCATCCGTTAATCTTGAAATACATCTAAGAAGTGTTGATTTACCTGAACCAGATAAACCCATTACTACTAACATTTCCCCTTTTGCAACTTCAAAAGAAGCATTATTTACTCCAACAATACATCCTCTTTCCTGAAAGGTTTTTGCGTCTACATTGCCATTAGACTCTTCAAGCATCTTTTTGGCATTTTCTCCAAAAATTTTATAAACCGATTCGCATTTGATTACAGTCTCAGACATAAATTGTTTTAAAGTTATATTAAATTCTATAAAATTAAAATGTTAATAATTGTTGCCTTTCCTAATTAAAAATTTTTAATAAAATAAACTCTGGTATCAATTCCAGTACTTAAAAAACTTAAAGCTTCTCCACTTATAGTAATACTTTCGTCAACACCTACATTATTTCCACTAACTGTAAAACCCGCAAAACATTTGTTTTTTTCTTCATCCCATTTAACAAAAGTCTCATCAATTTTATTTCCATTAATTGTATATAGCTCATGTGCTCTAAAATTTAAAAAATTAGCTCCCATTATTGCTCTTTGAGGAATTAGCTTTGTAGCTTTACATACTTGCTCATATACTTCATCTGTTAATTTGTAGTGATCAGTTCCATCAAATGAGACCAATATACCAGAAGGTAATTTAGATATTAATTCGCTAAGTTTTTTTTCTTCAGCAATTCTTTCTTCTTCTAACTTCATTCTTTTTACTAAATCATCACCTTGTCCAAAAATTCCATTTAAAATACTAAAAGATAAAATTACTATTAGAGTAATAAATATAAGACCAATAAATTGTCTCAAAGACTCAGGTAAATCTTTTATTTTATTAATATAATTTTCTTTAGACATTATTCTTGTAACTTACCGTTCTTCCAAATACCTGTTTTTTGTTTTCCATCAGACCAAGTAAATGTTCCTTGACCATTCATAAAACCATTCGCCCACTCTCCTTCGTAAGTAGAACCATCAGGAAATGTTAATGTACCTATTCCACTCCAGACACTATTTTTGAATTCTCCTTTATAAATATATCCATTTGGCCAAGTCTCTACACCTTGTCCTTGTTTTTTTGTTGAAACCCATTCTCCTTCATAAGTTGTTTTATCGGTATAAACCCACTTACCATATCCATTATCACAATTACCTTCTTTACAGCCTGTACTTCGTGCAAAGACTGATGTGCAAACTAGAAAGCTTAAAAGAAAAACAAGAATAGATCTTTTCATAAACATATTTTACACAAAATTATTTAAAAAAAAATCCCCCCCAACAATGTTGGGGGAGATTCAAAATTTTAAGTTTTATCCTTATTTAGTAAAAGCTTGCCAAACTGACTTGTTATCAGCTAACCATTTTTTAGCCGCATCTTCGTGAGTCATTTTGTCAACGTCAACTAAAGCTGCCATTGCACCAATTTGACTTGTAGAGAATGACATTTTCTTAAACGTTGCTGCTGCCTTAGGATGAGTTTTTGGGAAATCCTCATGAACTGCTTTTTTCAAGTATCCATCAGGAGAACCACATTTACCATCTCCGCCATCTTCTGGTCTGCAACCAGCTGTGTATGGAGGGAAGTCAATAAATGTAAAACCAGCACCATCTGTAAAGTTAGGCGTCCAGTTGAAGATAATTGTTCCTCTTCCTTCTTTTTCAGCTGCAGCTAACTCTGCCCAAAGTGCATCAGCACTTCCGGCAAATTTAACCCACCATAAATCACCTAAACCTAGTGCATCAACCCTTTGTGGAATTAAGTCACCATGCCAAGTTTGTGGACCTTCCAACATTCTTCCTTTTCCATCTGGAGAGTCAGGTGTTGTAAAGTTTTTTGCACAATCTGGATTTTTTAAAGCTGTCCAATCTGGTAGACCTGGGCATAATCCTTTTTCAGTAACCCAGTTTGGATATCCCATATCCTCAAGAGTTCTTGCTTCATGGTCACCCCAATCCAATAAACCACCTTTATCTAAAGCAGTAGTAAATGATTTACCGAATGCAGATTCCCATACCTCGTGAGATAAAGTTACATCTCCAATTCTAATTGACTCATAAACTGCTTGTGAGTCTGCGTTAACGTATTTAACGTTATTGCCCATACTTTCGAAAATTCCACCAATAACGTAGGCCATTACAATTTGACTTGACCAGTTATGAGTTGGGATAACGATAGGCTTCTTGCTATCAGCGTTAGAAATTCCTGCAAAACTTACTACAGAAATAACTAGAGCAGATAGTAATGATATTATTTTTTTCATGTATACCCCTCTATTAATATTAATATCCAATAGTCTATGACAAAACGAATAGGTAGGTAAAGAATTATTAGTTCTAAAAAATATATATATATTTAAACAATAAAAATGATGATAAAAAATATAACAATATTTAAAAAATTAAAATGATAGGAACAAGTAAAGATATTAAATATCCTGGTTTAAATATTTTACCACCTGGAGTTGAAAGACACGTTGTCAATGGTGGTGGTCTTACTGGTTTTCAAATTTTTCCTGATGATGAAATAGAAATAATCAATAATGAAGGTAATCAAATATGTGAGATTATTTCTTTTGATAAAGATGGAAATTCAGATGTTGGAATATTAAATCTTAAATCAAATAATGAAAAAAACTTCATAAGAAATATTCTTAGTGGGAATGATGAAACAATTTTAGCTACCAACTATCAATTACAAAAAAGAAATTTAAAAATTTCTAATTCAAAATCTTCAATTATATTTGATCTAGACACAGAGCCTGGTGAAAAAATTAAATTAAAGTCAAAAGATAAATGTTATGTAATATTTTCAGCTCCTGGTAAAGATATGGATGTTACAGAACAAAATCCACCAACTGATTTAACCATATTCGTTAAAAGAGCTAAAATTGTTAATGATAAGGAATTGAATGTAATTCCCGATCCTGTTTTCGAACCTGTTTATGAAGAAAATATAAAGAAAGAAAGTTGTATATCTTATGAGGTTAAGGAAGGAGATTATATTCAAGTGATAAGTCCAACTGGTAGACAATGTTCTGACTTTGTGGCATTCGATACAAGAAAATTAGAAAAAGGGATTGAAAAAGGATTAGACTGGCAAACCACGAGAACATTCATGGGTAATACTTTCCCGGGACCAGGTTTGTTCTCTAAATTTTACGACACAGATCATGAGCCACTTGTTGAAGTAATAAGAGATACTGTTGGAAAACATGATACTTTTAATCTTGCATGTACTTCAAAGTATTATGAAGACTCAGGATATTTTGGTCATCCAAACTGTTCGGATAATTTAACTGAAAGTATGTCTAAATACGGTGTTCAGAAACAAAAAGGTTGGCATGCAATTAATTTGTTTTTTAACACTTCTGCTGGAGGATTGAACTCTGTTATTTCTGATGAATCATATTCTAGACCTGGTGATTATGTAATGTTTAAGGCTTTGAAAGATTTAACAATAGGAACAACTGCATGTCCAAGCGATATAGATCCTTGTAATTCATGGAATCCTACAAATATATTTGTTAGAACTTACGACAAAAACAAAGAATTTAAAAAGTCATTTGGTTTTAGAATGAAAACAGACTCTGAAAATAAACTTACTAGAAATTCTGGTTTTTATGAAAGAACTTCAAAATTAACTAGAAACTTTGTTGATGCTAGAGGCTTTTGGCTTCCAAACGATTACACCAAACATGGGTTAGTTAATGAGTACAATGCTTGCAGAAATGATGCTGTGTTAATTGATCTATCATCACTAAGAAAGTTTGAAATAATTGGTCCTGATGCTGAGGAGTTAATGAACTACACTCTTACAAGAAATATAAAAAAACTTTCTGTTGGACAGGTTGTATATTCAGCAATGTGTTACGAAAATGGAATGATGTTCGATGACGGAACTCTTTTAAGATTAAGCGAAACAGGTTTTAGATGGATATGTGGAGATGAGTATGGTGGAGAATGGCTAAAAGAAATTGCAAAAAAAAAGAATTTTAATGCTATTGTTAAAAACTCAACTGACCAAATAAGTAATGTATCTTTGCAAGGTCCAAAAAGTAGAGAAATTTTAAAAAAAATTATCTTTACACCACCAACACAGCCTTCGATAGATGAGTTGGGCTGGTTTAGATTTACAATTTGTAGAATAGAAGAGCTTCAAGGTATTCCGTTAATTGTTTCTAGAACAGGTTATACTGGTGAATTAGGTTATGAAGTTTGGTGTCATCCAAAACATGCTCCTGAAGTTTGGGATAAATTAATGGAAGCAGGTAAAGATGATGGGTTGATACCAGCTGGGTTTGCTGCATTAGATAAACTAAGAATTGAGGCGGGTTTAATTTTATTTGGCGCTGAATTTGATGGAGAGCAAGACCCTTTTGAAGCCGGTATAGGTTTTGCTGTTCCATTGAAAACAAAGGAAGAAGATTTTATTGGTAAAGAGGAATTAATTAAAAGAAAAGCTAACCCTCAAAAGAAATTAGTAGGACTAGAACTTAATGGAAAAGAAATAGCAGGCCACGGTGACTGTGTCCATATTGGAAGGTCACAGGTTGGTATAGTTACGAGTGGATGCTTGTCCTCTACGTTGAATAAAAATATTGCTCTGTGCAGAATTGATGTCCAATACTCTGAAATCGGTACTGAAGTTGAAATAGGTAAAATCGATGGTCATCAAAAAAGGATTGGTGCTAAAGTTGTTGGTTTTCCATTCTACGATCCAACCAAATCAAGAGTCAAAGCTTAAAAATAATGCCAAAAGAAAAAAAGACGTTATTAGATTTTTGGGAAGATCAAATGAGACAATCTCATACTGCTAGTAACTATTTTTTTAGAAAATCTCCTTCTCACTATCATATGATGTTATTAGTAATGTCTGCACATAAAGAAAATAAAAAACTATCTGTTGAAGAACTTAAAACTAAATTATTTAAAACATCTAGACCTAAATCTGCATTAATTATTACTGAAGCTTGTGAAAAAGGATTCTTTCGTCTTGAAAAAACATCAACAGACCAAAGGATAAAAAATATAATACCTAGTGATTCATTTATTAAAGAATTTAATGAATACCTGGATACCTTAAAAAATATAAGTTATTAGCGATAAATTTCACAAAAATCGAAATATCTAAATTATATATATAATTTTTAGTTCTATAAAAAATTATATTAATTACTATTTGCAAAAAATAATGTTTTTTTATGACGACATTACCTTCGAAAGCAAAAGTAGTTATAATCGGTGGTGGAATTCACGGTCTAAGTACTGCTTGGAAACTTTCTGAAACTTACAAAAATCCTGGTGACATCGTTGTCTTAGAAAAAAAAGATACTGCAGCTGGTGCAAGCGGAATTGCTTGTGGTGTTGTAAGAAATAATTATTTCCAACCAGCAATGAGAGAGCTTATGGCTCACTCAGTTTCAGTTTGGGAGAGTGATCCTAAAGCATTTAAATATAACCCTGTTGGCTACTTACAAATTTCACCTGAAGTAATGCATGAAGATGTTGCAAGTATTTATGAGCAACAAAAAGCAATCGGATATGAGTCAGTATTTATTGAAGGTGAAAAAGATTGTTCGAATTATATGAAAAATATTTTTGATGATTGGCAAGCACAAGGCATCACTTCAATACTTCATGAAAAAAAAGGTGGATACGCATTTAACAAAGATTCAATTAAAGCACTTGAAAGTAAATCTACATCAAACGGTGTTCAGGTTATGAAAGGTGTAAAAGTAACAGGTTTTAAAAGAGGAAGTAACAGTCAAGCTGTTACAGGGGTGGAGACAGACAAAGGTACAATTGAGTGCGAACAGGTTGTTATCGGTGCAGGTCCATGGGCGAGAGATTTTTGGAATATGTTAGAGTTACCTAAAACGGCTAACATTAAAGGCAAAGACGGTAAAATGCATGTAACAGATATGTGGACATACTGGATGCTACAAGAAGGTGTTATTGGTGTTGAGCCAGATTTTCTAAAAACTAATGATGGTAAACAACCTCCTGTGGTTCATGTAGACTCGACTGCTCCGTTATATTCAGACAAAACAAAAAAATTAATTACAGATAAAATTTGGGGAATTTATTACAAACCTGACATTGAAGGATTAGGTGTACAAGGGGGAACTTCTCCTTACATAGTTAAAAAACATTTTGATCAAGTTAATGTTGATCCTTATGGAATTGAGTCACCTGAGTATCAAACAACAGACGCATTTAGTGAAATGTGGTGCTCAGCATTAGCTCATTGTCAAAAAAGATTTGAGGGTAAATCTGATTTATATAGAAAAGGACCATCGGGCGGACTTGGATGTATGACACCAGACTCGTTTCCAATATTTGACAGATTTTTTGAAAATGTTTACATGATTGCAGACGCAAATCATGGTTACAAAATGATTGGTGTTGGAGAGCTTGTTGCAAAAGAAATTCTTGGTACTGAAAGTGATTTGTTAAAACCATTTAGATTCAACCGTTACGAGAAGGGTGAACTTCACCCTACTTCGAACAGTCCGTTTCCTTGGAGCTAGACTCTAAGCCTAGACACAAATAAATTTTTCAGCTACGTTTGAATAAATTAAATTCATTGAGGGGTGAAAATGACAGATCTAGAGAAACACGTTAACCAACCAGGTAGAGCAAAATTAGTTAAAAAAGTTAGAGAAAAAATTAATGAACTTGGCATCACTTATATTTATTATCAATTCATTTCTGTAACAGGTAGAGTTGTTGGTAAAGGCATACCTGCAGATCACTGGGAAAGAACAGCTGAAAAAGGATTTCAATTAGTTTACGGTGCTACAGCAAACTTGTTCTTAGATCGTCATAATAATTACATTGGATACGGACCAGAAGCTATGGAGCTTGTTGGAATACCTGATCCTGAAACTTTTGTTCAATTACCATGGGATAAAAGAGTTGGAAGAGTATTTGTAACTTGTTTTAGAAACAGAGAAGAAAGAAAAAATCCAGGCGGTCATTTAACTTCAGACTGCAGAGGAAATTTAAGAATTTTCATGGATGAATTTAAGAAAAAACATGGTCTAGAATTAAGAGTTGGTACTGAGCCTGAAATGATGTGGTTAACAAAAAATGAGGATGGAACACCTACAGGAAAAGGTTTTTCTAAACCATTCTGTTATCACATTGATCAATTTGAGTCATTAAGACCAGTATTTATGAAGGTTATTGAGTACGCAAAAGCAATGGGTCTTGATATGATTCAAGGAGATCACGAAGATGCTCCAGGCCAATTAGAATTAAACTGGACTTACGATAACGTTTTAAGAAATGCAGATAGATTGTCAACCTACAGACAAATTTGTGCTCAAGTGGCTAGAGAACATAATTTAATTGCTTGCTTTATGACAAAACCATTTATGGGTGTTTCTGCTAGTGGTTGTCACACAAATATGTCTTTATGGAAAGGTGGAAAAATAAAACTTAACAAACTTGGAAACAAAACTCTTCCAGGTGTAGAAGAAGTATTTAGTTATGTTGAAGGTGGAACTAATACTTTTATGCCAGATACAAAAGATATGCAATTACCAGGTAAAATTGGTTTGCAATCAATTGCAGGTATCATGAAGCATTTACCAGCATTAACAGCTCTTGGATCTTCAACTGTAAATTCTTACAGAAGATTATGGGATCAAGGATTTTGGGCTCCTGTTTATGCCGATTGGGGATATCAAAACAGAACTTGTGGCTTAAGGGTTTCTGCTCCAGGAAGATTTGAATACAGATCAGTAGACTCGATGCACAATCCTTATCTATTAGGTGCTGCTTTATTAAAAGCTTGTGATGAAGGTATAACTAAAAAAATGAAACCAGCAGCTCCAGAGTCTAGAAATATTTATGAAGCTCAGAAAGCTGGTAAAGATGTTAAAAAACTTCCATTAAGTTTAGGTGAAGCTTTGGATAGACTGGCAGAGGATGAAGTAATCAAATCTGCAATGCCAGATGAAATGTATAAAGTTTTCCATTGGTACAAAAACGATGAGTGGGAAAGATTCCTTGGTGCAACAACACAATGGGATCTGGATACTTATCTTGATTGTCTACCGTAGGTCACAGAAATAGATAGAAAGGGTATAAATATATGTGTGGAATAGCAGGTTTAATTCATAGAGGGAAATCTTCAAATGTTGGAAGCGAACTTCAAGGGATGCTTCAAGCATTAAAACATAGAGGAGAAGACTCAACAGGTTACGCTTTATATGGCGATACGGATGGAAAAAACTTCATCATGCGTTTTAAAGTAGGTGAAAACGTAGGTGAAGGAAGTTCGTCAGTAATGGAAGATGTATCTGTATATGATGAAAGAAAAAAAATTGTAGACCAAACTTTAGCTGAAATGGGTGCGAAAGTTGTTAAAGAAGAAAGAACTCTTCCCTATTCTTTAAGATATGAAATTGATTACAATGTTAAAGACCTTTTGGAATTTTCACAACGTATAGAAAGTATTCCCGGTGTAGAAATTCTTTCAATGGGTAAATCATTAGAAGTGATCAAAGATCTTGGAAACGCTAAAATGGTTTGCGATAGATATAGCTTAGATAAAGTTGTTGGAACACATGCTATAGGTCATGCTAGAATGGCTACAGAGTCTGGTGTAGATATTAAATCTGCCCATCCTTTCTGGGGATATCCATTTAGCGATGTATCTGTAGTTCATAATGGACAATTAACAAACTATTGGAATAACAGAAGAGTTTTAGAAAATAAAGGTATGAGATTTATGTCTGAGTGTGACTCGGAATTAATTGCAGTTTACCTTGCTGAGAAAATGAGAGATGGTGCAACTTTAGAGGAAGGAATGAAGGCATCTTTAACTGGTTTAGATGGTGTTTTTACTTACTTTGTAGCAACAAAAGACTCTTTAGGAATGGCAAAAGATACAATGGCTGCAAAACCTTTAGTTCTTTATGAGTCAGATGATTTGGTGGCTATGGGATCTGAAGAAATTGCGATTAGATCAGTATTACCACAAGAAATTGATACATATGATCCATTTGATGGGGAGGTGAAAGTATGGCAAATCTAAAAACAGTATCTAAAAAGTCAAAAGCCCAATCAATGGGTATGCACACTGAGGTTTTAACAGGAAGAACTCAACAAAAATTCTTTAATCCTGATGAAGCAGAAAACTTTTACTACTTTGGTACATACGACGTAGATTTTAATAAAAGAACAGAGCTTGACGTTAAAGACATGACAGCGCCTGAGGCCAATAAAGAAATCGATAACTTAATGAGCCAAGGATATGGAACAATAGTAATAAAAAACCCACAAGGTAAACACAGTCTTGGAGTTGGTATTTTAAATAAACTTAATTTAATTTTTGAAGGAAGTTTAGGATACTTTGGAATGGGTTCTTGTGATGGTCCAATAGTTAGAATTAATGGAAGAGTTGGATGGTCATGTGCAGAAAATTTAATGGCTGGTAAAGTAGTAATCGAAAAGAATGCTGGATCTTGTTTTGGTGCGGCAATTAGAGGTGGAGATTTAATTTGTAAAGGTAGTGTTGGTGCCAGAACCGGAATTGACATGAAAGGAGGAACTATCATTATTGGTGGAGACGCAGGTGCATTCACAGGTTTTATGATGCAAAGA
The DNA here is from genome assembly GCA_902593445.1 of uncultured Pelagibacteraceae bacterium. GTDB lineage: Bacteria > Pseudomonadota > Alphaproteobacteria > Pelagibacterales > Pelagibacteraceae > Pelagibacter. The sequence goes on along the minus strand of CACJIJ010000019.1, from coordinate 4,846 downwards.
GGAAGAATAATTATCCTTGGAGATGTTGGAATTAACCTGGGTGACTCTATGTATGATGGGACAATTTTCGTAGGTGGAGAAATTGGTTCATATGGTAGTGATGCTGTAGATTCAGAATTAACATCTAGTGATCAAGACTGGCTTAAAAGAAAATTAAAGGTTGCTGAAATCGGTGAAAATTTTGATGTAAGTAAAATGAAAAAAATTGTAGCAGGTAAAAAACTTTGGAATTATGATAATTTGGAACCTACAGAGAAGAAGGGAGCAATATAATGCCTAAGAAAAAATCAAAAAAAATTAAAAAAAACGGAAAAGGTGTTGGAGGAAAAGCTGATGTTCATGCACATGAAGAGGGCAAAAGAAATAAAAGTTTATTAGGTCATAACGCTATCTTCACTCCTGAAGTAATAGACGATATTCATATTAAATCTCAATTAGGAAGATACAGAATGCGAGGAATGGCATTGATGAAAAAAATTCCTACTTTTGATGATTTAGTTTTCTTACCTGGAACACTAACTAGATTTGTAATCGAAGGTTACAGGGAAAAATGTGAAACAAAAACTGTTATTGGACCAAGATGTGAGAATCCAATTGAGTTAGATATTCCAGTTTATATTACAGGAATGAGTTTCGGTGCACTTTCTTATGAAGCAAAAACTGCTTTAGCAAGAGGAGCAACTATGGCTGGGAGTGCTACATGTTCAGGTGAAGGTGGAATGATACCTGATGAAAGAAGATACTCTGAAAAATGGTATTACCAATGTATTCAATCAAGATATGGTTTTAATCCACATCATGCACAGTTAGCAGATGGAATTGAAGTATTTATTGGACAAGGTCAAAAAGTTGGAATGGGTGGACACTTAATGGGTCAAAAAGTTACTGACCAAGTTGCTGAGATGAGATCATTACCATCTGGTATTGACCAAAGATCTCCGGCGAGACACCCTGACTGGCTAGGACCAGATGATTTAGCTTTAAAAGTAGAAGAACTTAGACAGTTAACAAAAAATAAAGTGCCAATTCAATTAAAGCTAGGTGCGTCTAAAGTTTATGATGATGTGCGTATGGCTGCAAAATGTGATCCTGACTCTATTTACTTAGATGGAATGGAAGGGTCTACTGGAGCTGGACCACATATCGCTGCTGCAAATACTGGTATTCCAGGTATAGCTGCAATTCGAGAAGCCAGAAGAGCGATAGATGATGTTGGTAAAACTGGAAAAGTAACATTAATTTATGCTGGTGGTGTAAGAGACGGTGCAGATATGGCAAAAGCTTTAGCTTTAGGTGCTGATGCAATTGCGATTGGAACTGGATCTATGATTGCACTTAACTGTAATAAAGATATTCCAGAAGCAAACTTTGAAAAAGAAATGGGTGTAAAAGCAGGTGAATGTTATCACTGCCACACTGGAAGATGTCCAGTTGGTGTAGCTACTCAAGATCCTAAATTAAGAGCAAGATTGAACCCTGATGATGCTGCATTAAGAGTTTACAATTATCTTCACTCAATGACTTTAGAGGCTCAGCTATTAGCAAGAGCTTGTGGTAAAACAAATATCCACTCTCTAGAGCCTGAAGATTTGGCTGCTTTAACATCAGAAGCATCGGCTTTAGCAAAAGTTCCATTAGCTGGAACTAACTACACAGTTGGTGTTGATAACTACCACAAAATATAGAGGTAACTATGCCAAAGAAAAAAAATAAAAAGGTAGCAAAAACAAAAGAGATAAAAGGTCAGTTAGGCAAAAAGAAAGAGACTGCCAGAGAGAAAATGATTGGCCAGTCTATTGGTTACAGATACGATGTTAATCTTTTACCTGACTATTCTAAACTAACTCCATTTCTTAAGAAATATATAGAAGCGATGGGGTGGGATGATTTAAATTGGTTAGAAGATGTCCATATGGGCTATGAAGAAGATAGACCTGCTGTATTCTGCAGAAATGCAAATGGCTGGGTTACAATTCCAAAATCAATTAAACTACCAAATAATCAACAAGATAGAGATATGATTGCAAGAGAACTTTTAGTTAAGTTTCAAATGTCTCCAAAACATCCACTTGTTGATTTAAAAAAAGCATATCTAAAATTTTAATATTTCAATTAATAGTTGATTATTTTTAAAAACCTAGTGAACATACTAGGTTTTTAACCATTTTTATATTTGTATCGAATCATAAAATTTAATAGGCTTCCATAAACTAATATGGAGAGAGAATATGACTGATCAGTTAGGTGCTCTTACAACCATATTTACAGAATTTTACTACTGGGTAACAGTGGTACTGATGTTCTTAATTCACGTCGGTTTCTGTATGTATGAAGTTGGAGCTTCTCGATACAAACACCATCAACATACTCTTATGAAAAACACGATGCTGATACCATTGGTAACAGTAACCTGGTTTTTATTTGGTTGGTGGATTTACTGGGCTTTTCCAACAGGACCTGGATTAGCACCATCAATAATGAATGAAAGCACTGCGCTCATCACGGACGAGTCGGCATTTAGTGCAACATGGTATACGGCTACAAGTGATTTAATGGCTGTCAATCTAGGAGACCACATTTCTGGTGTCTTCTGGGCTGCCTTTTTACTTTTCTCTTGGACAGCTGCTTCTATCGTTTCTGGAGCAATCATTGAAAGAATTACGACTTTTGCATTTGGAATTTTAGCAATTGCAATTGGTTCTGTATTTTGGACAATTGATGCTGCATGGGGATGGCACTTCGATGGTTGGATGTTGAAACTTCTAGGATATCACGATGCTTACGCATCAGGAGTAATTCACGCGATTGCGGGTGGATTTGCTTTAGGTGTTCTAATGGTTTTAGGACCAAGAATTGGTAAGTTTTCGTCTAGTGGTGAACCAAGAAACATTGGACCAAGAAATCCTTGGTTAGTAACAGTGGGATTATTTTTAATTTACACTGGTTTCTGGGGATTTTACGCAGCATGTAACATACCTATTTTCGACCTTGGACCTGAGTATGGTATGGAAGGTATATCTTACTGGACAGCAACTAATATCTACGTAACGCCTACTACACTTAGTGGTATTACATTTAACTTCTTGATGTCATTATCAGGAGGATTATTAGCTGGATACTGGATTGCTAAAGGAGATCCTTTCTGGACTTACTCAAGTGGTCTAGCAGGTGTGATCTGTGCTTCGGCTGGAAATGATTTATATCACCCAATTCAAGCAATGATCATTGGTATGATCGGTGTTGTTATTGCATACAAACTACATTACTGGGTTGAACGTAAGTTCAAAATTGATGATGCAGTTGGTGCCGTAGCAGTGCATGGTTATGCTGGATTTGTAGGTCTTGTTATTTGTGGTTTTGTCTTAAATGGTTATCCATCATCTGGTTACAGTGTTGGTGCTATGTGGGACGGAACAACTTATGCAACAATTAATCCATTAGGACAGTTCATCGGAGCATTAATAATGTTCGTTGTTCTTGGACTAATACCAGGCTACATCATAGCTAAAGTTCTTAACGGTATGGGTAAATTAAGAATCCCTCGTGAAGTTGAGATAGCTGGATTAGACTATGAAATGATGGAATCTGCTAAAGAAGATGAAAAAGCAGTTTCATCTGCAACCAGGTAAAGGAGGAAAATATGGCTACAGTTACAAACTGGATAGATCACCTTAATAAGCCAGCAGAAGAAGTTGCTGGTGCAATTTACCCTGGTGCTGGATCTGTTGAAGGCATACTGGTAATCATTGCATTGGTCTTATGGGTTGGTTGGCACATTTTGACAGCAAGAGCTGAAAGTGATGAACTTTCAAGACTTGCTAGAAAAAGACATAGTGCTAACGATCATAAAAGCAATATTACAGACTGGTAATCTAAATTAAAATTTGGGCGCTACTTAAATGTAGCGCCCTTTTTTATGTTCTAAAATTATGGGAGATAATAAAGAAGAATTAAGACCCTCAAAAATGAGAGGTGTAGCATTTCCTAAGGCAAAGTATGGTGTGATACTTGCTATAATTGTAATTATTGTTGTAAATTTAATTTATTATAAAGAAACAATTTTATCTTTTTTTAAATAATTATGTTAACTTAGGTTGTGTCTAAAGATTTATTTAAAATAGCTAAACAAAAAAAAATTAAATATTTTTTAATAAGTTTTGTAGATTTGTTTGGTGTACTTAGATCAAAGTTAGTACCTGCTCACGCGATTAAAGAAATGCAAGTTGCAGGAGCTGGCTTTGCAGGATTTGCTGCATGGTTAGATATGACACCTGCTGACTCGGATATGTTTGGAATTCCTGATCCAGATAGCTTAATTCAGCTTCCCTGGAATAAAGAAGTTGGCTGGTTAGCATCTGATCTATGGATGAATGGTAAACCAGTGGATGCATCACCCAGAGTGATATTAAAAAATCAAATAAAAAAACTTAAAAAACAAAATTTAATAATGAAATCGGGTGTTGAATGTGAATATTTTTTAATTTCACCTGATGGAAACTCAATTGCAGATCCAAGAGATACTCAGTCTAAACCTTGTTATGATCAATCAGCGTTAATGAGAAGGTATGATTTAATTAAAGAAATTTGTGATTGCATGATTGAAATGGGATGGGGCCCATATCAAAACGATCATGAGGATGCTAATGGACAATTTGAAATGAATTGGGATTATTCTGATTGCCTAAAAACTGCAGATAGACATACCTTTTTTAAGTTTATGGTAAAAACAATTGCTGAAAAGCACGGATTAAGAGCTACATTTATGCCTAAACCATTTGGAAATTTAACCGGTAATGGTTGTCATGCTCACGTATCAGTTTGGCAAGGGAGTAAAAATAAATTCTTA
>CACJIJ010000018.1 GCA_902593445.1 uncultured Pelagibacteraceae bacterium | reverse complement strand
TTTTCTTAGGCAGGATCATATTACGTTATCAGGTGCTAAATTTTTAGGTAAAAAAATTTATGAAAAAAATTGGCTTAAATTAAATTAAAAAATGTTTTTTTTAAAAAAATTCTCTTATTTCTCTAAATTAATATTAATTAATATTTTAGTTTTATTTTTAATATTATTTTCTTTGGAAATAATTACAAGAATTGTAATCATTATAAAGTTTAACAAAACTAGTATGGGGTTAACTGAAAGAACGAATTATCTTAGTTATCAACCATTTACGATGTTTGGAAAAGATTATTATAATTTTTTTGAAAATGTAAAAAATAATATTGATTATAATCAATATAATATATTGCTTTTAGGCGGGTCAACAGCAGAAGGTTTTAATAGTAAAATTTTAGAAAATGAAATTACAAAAGTTATAAACAAAAAAGTAAATGTTTTTAATGCTGCTAGCTCTTCTTTTAATAGTAGCCAAGAACTAATTGTTTTAAGTAAAAGCCTTGATATTAATTTTGATTTAATCGTAACTCTTAGTGGCGCAAATGATCTACTTCATAGCATAATACCTTCTAATAAGGTTGGTACATTTTATTTAAATGAAACTTATTCTATTATTTTAAATAAACCTTACTTGTCACCTTTTGTTTATCTACTTCAAAATTCTCAACTTTTTAAAATTATAGATAGATTTAAAAAAGTTAATCAAATTAAAAAGGATAGTCAAATTTACTTTGAACATGCAAATTATCTTGTTCAAAATATTTCTAGATCAAATAAATTATCAAAATTAAATTCGTCAAATTATATATTTGTTCTTCAACCTTATCTAGGTTTTAAAAAAAATCTCTCCGAATACGAAAAAAATTTTACAATTTATGAGTATAGGGATGATACGATTAAATCATTATATAATTATGTAGATGAGAAATTAAAAAAAGAGAATTTGATAAGTGATTTAAATTATTTAGATGGGAGATTTATTTATGAAACAAAAAAAACTATTTTCTCTGATGATGTTCATTTTAAAGATGATAATGGATATTTAGTACTTGCTAAAGAAATAGCAAAAAAATTGAGTAAAATATTAACTTATTAAAATTTTAAAAAATAATTTAGAGATATGTAGATTTTATTCTATTAGCAAAATCTATAAATATTTTTGAAATTTCATGGTCAGGATTAGTTTCAACTATAGGCTTTCCATCATCACCATATTTTCCAACTTCAGGATTAATTGGTATTTCACCTAAAAAATCTTTTTTAAAATCCTCAGCAGTTTTTTTGACTCCACCTTCACCAAAAATTTTATATTTTTTTCCATCGTCACCAATGAAATAACTCATATTATCAACTAAACCTAAAATTTTAACTCCAAGTTTATCAAACATTTTAATTCCTCTCTTAACATCTAAAAGAGCTACTTCTTGAGGTGTACTAACAATAATAGCGCCATCCATTTTAATTTCTTGCGAAAAAGTAAGCTGAGTATCACCAGTTCCTGGTGGCATATCAACGATAATAAAATCTAAATCTTTCCAATTTACTTTTTGAGTAAAAGTTTTAATTGCACTTGTTACCATAGGACCACGCCATATCATTGGAGTTTGTTGATCAGTTAAAAAACCAATAGACATACATTGAATGTCATATTTTGTAATTGGATCTAATTTTTGGCCATCACTTTTTGGTTTTTCATTAATGTCAAACATTTTAGGAATTGATGGACCATAAATATCTGCATCTAAAAGACCAACTTTACATCCAGTTTTTTTTAAGGCTAAAGCAAGATTCGTTGCAAATGTAGATTTTCCAACACCACCTTTTGCACTAGAGATTGCAATTGTAAACTTTGTTCCAAGAATTGGATTTTTAGTGAATTTTTTAGGCTCTAGCTTACTTTTCATTGCGGCACTAAGTTCAGGCTTTTTATCAGTCATAAAAGTATCATTACTTGTTTTTTGAAATAAAGACACTATATACTTTGGCATATGTCTGACAATTTCAAAGGTCAAAGTCCTTGGGGAGCACCTCCTGGTGGAGGTGGCAGTGGTAATGGATCAGGTAGAGGTCCTACACCACCAAATGTCGACGAATTAATAAGAGATCTTCAAGATAAAATTAAAAAATTCTTACCTGGTGGAAAAACTTCAGGAGGAAAATCAATAAGTCTAATTTTATTAGTTTTAGTTTTTGTATGGTTAGCTAGCGGACTTTATAGAGTTTTACCCGATGAACAAGGCGTTGTATTAAGATTTGGTAAGTTTGTAAAAACTACGCAGCCTGGTTTGAATTATCACATACCTTTTCCTGTTGAAACTGTTCAGACACCAAAAGTCACTAAGGTAAACCGAATGGATATAGGATTTAGATCTGAAAGAGACAGTGGTTTTTCTACAGGTGGTGGCGTTGCTGATGTCCCACAAGAAAGCTTAATGTTAACTGGAGACGAAAATATAGTTAACATAGATTTTTCTGTATTTTGGGTAATAAAAGACGCTGGAAATTTTTTATTTAAAATTCAAGACCCAGAAGGCACAGTTAAAGCAGCAGCAGAAACTGCAATGAGGGAAGTAATAGCTAAAAGTGATATTCAGCCAATTTTAACAGAAGGAAGATCTAAAATTGAGGTTGAGACTCAAAATATAATACAAAGTATTTTAGACGATTATGAAAGTGGAATTCAAATTACTCAGGTACAAACACAAAAAGCAGACCCACCTGATCAAGTAATTGATGCATTTAGAGATGTACAGGCTGCAAGAGCAGACATGGAAAGATCTAAAAACGAAGCTGAAGCTTATGCTAACGATGTAATTCCAAGAGCAAGAGGGGAAGCGCAAAAAATTTTACAAGCAGCAGAAGCGTACAAGAAAGAGGTTGTTGCTAAAGCAGAGGGTGAAGCAAGTAGATTCATAGCAATCTACAACGAGTATAAAAATGCTAAAGTAGTTACTCAAGAAAGAATGTATTTAGAAACTATGGAAAAAGTTTTAGCAGATATTGATAAAGTAATTATTGAAAAAAATGCAGGCTCTGGTGTAGTTCCATATTTACCTTTGCCTGAGTTAAAAAAGAAAGCGACAAATTAAAATGAAAGCTGGAAAAATTTTAGCAGGAGTACTAGTTGCAGTAGGTGTTGTAGCCTTCTTATCTGTAATTATAGTTAAGGAAGTTAACCAAGCAATTATTCTTCAATTTGGTGATCCAAAAAGAATTATAATGAAGCCAGGGTTAAATTTTAAAATACCTTTTATTCAAAACGTTGTTTATTTAGATAAAAGAATTTTAAACTTAGATGCTCCACCAGAGGAGGTTATTGCATCAGATCAAAAACGATTAATTGTGGATGCATTTGCAAGATTTAAGATAGTTGATCCACTTAAGTTTTATATATCAGTGGGTAACGAAAGAGTTGCAAGATCAAGATTATCTACAATTATAAATTCAAGAATTAGAAATGTACTAGGTCAAGAAGAATTACAAACATTATTATCTAAAGATAGATCTAAGCAAATGGCTTTAATTAAAGAGGGTGTAAATAACGAAGCACAAAACTTTGGAATTACTATTGTTGATGTCAGAATTAAAAGAGCTGATCTTCCACAAGCAAACAGTGATGCAATTTATAGAAGAATGCAAACTGAAAGGGAGAGAGAAGCAAAAGAATTTAGAGCAAAAGGAGCAGAGATGGCTGTCACTATTACATCAACTGCTGACAAAGAAGTTACTGTAATCTTAGCAGATGCTCAAAAACAATCTGAGATTATGAAAGGGGAAGGTGATGGAGAAAGAAACAAAATATTTGCTGACGCCTTTGGTCAAGATCCAGAATTTTTTGCTTTCTACAGAGCAATGCAGGCATATGAAAAAGCTCTTATTGGTGGTGAAACATCTCTAATTTTATCACCTGATAGTGAATTTTTTAAATTTTTTGGAAATATAAAACCTGAAATCCAACAATAATTCTTAAATGCGTGAGCTAGTTATAGCTTTTGGTCTTTTTTTATTTATCGAGGGAATCTTGTACGCCTTATTTCCAGCAAAAATGAAAAGTATGTTGAAAAAATTAGAACTTGTTAAGGATAGTCAGCTTAGATCAGGTGGACTTATTTTTGCAGTAATAGGTTTTATAATTATTTATTACATTAAGAGTTAAAATGAGAAAAATTAAAATTATATTTTTAACAATAGTTTTATCATTCACTTTTTCATTAAATGTTAGTTCTAAACCAGTTCCTGCTTCTTTTGCAGATCTTGCGGAAAAATTAATGCCGTCTGTAGTTAATATTTCCACTACAACAACAGTTGTATCCAACACTAATCCTTTTCCTTTTCAATTTCCTCCAGGATCTCCTTTTGAAGATATGTTTAAAGAATTTGGAACACCCCAGGAAAGACAATCAGCTGCGCTAGGTTCTGGATTCATTATAGATGAGAAAGGAATTGTTGTAACAAATAATCATGTAATTCAAGATGCAGACGATATTATTGTTAGAGTAAATGGTGATCAAGAATTTAAAGCAAAGGTTCTAGGAGCTGACCCACTTATGGATATTGCTGTTTTACAACTAGAAACAGATGAAAAGTTTATTCCAGTAGGATTTGGAGACTCAGATAAAGCAAGAATTGGAGACTGGGTGATTGCAATTGGTAATCCATTTGGTTTAGGTGGAACTGTTACAGCTGGAATTATTTCGGCCAGAAATAGATCAATTGGTTTATCAAGATATGAAGATTTTATACAAACAGATGCTTCTATAAACTCAGGAAATTCAGGTGGACCTTTATTTGATATGAAAGGAAATGTAATTGGAATTAATACCGCAATTCTTGGACGTAACGGTTCTATTGGTATTGGATTTTCCATACCATCAAACAGTGCTCAAATTGTAATTAAACAATTAATTGAATTTGGTGAAACAAAAAGAGGTTGGCTTGGTGTAAGAATTCAAGATGTAACAAAAGAAATTGCTGAAGTTGAAAAATTAGACAAAGCTCGAGGAGCATTAGTTGCTAGCGTTGCAGAAAATAGTCCATCAGAAAAAGCAGGAATACAAGCTGGTGATATTATTTTAGAATTTAATGGTGAAACAATTAACCAAATGAAAGAACTTCCAGCTATTGTAGCAAGAACAGAGGTAGGAAAAAAAGTTGAAGTTAAAGTTTGGAGAGATAAAAAAGAGATTATTAAAAATGTTATTTTAGGAAGACTAGAAACTTCAGATGATTTTAAGATAAGTAAAAATCAAAAAACTCAACCACAGAATAATGAAGAAATTATTGAAAGTTTAAGAATTGTGGTAAGACCATTAACTAAAGAAGATATTAAAAATAGAAATTTACCAAATCAGACAACAGGACTTGTGATAACAAAAATCGCAAATAATAGTCCTTTAGTAAATTCAATTGAACTTAATAGTATTATTATTGAAGCTCAAAAGAAAAAAATTAGATCAGTTAATGACTTAAGAGATATTACTAAAGAAGTTCTTAATTCGAATCAAAAAACAGTTTTACTCGCAATCTATAATAATCAAAATCAAAGACGATACATTGGTGTTAAGCTAGACTAGTAATGGATTTAAAATCCAAGATTATATTAATATCAGGGCCAACAGCATCAGGAAAATCAAGTTTTGCAATTAAAGTTGCAAAAAAAGTTGATGGAGAAATTATTAATGCAGATAGCATGCAAGTATACAAAGAGCTCAAAATCTTGTCAGCTAGACCAGATCCAAAAAAATATCAGAAAATAAAACATCACTTATATGGTTTTCATAATGTAAGAAAAAACTTCTCTACAGGTGATTGGCTTAAGCTAGTAATAAAAAAAATTAAAGAAATTAAAAAAAGAAAAAAAACTCCAATTCTTGTTGGAGGGACAGGTTTATATTTTAAAGCTTTGACTGATGGTTTAGTTAAAATACCAAATATTTCATTAAAATTAAGAAATCAAATTAGAGATTTGCAAAAAAAACTTGGACAAAAGAAGTTTTATGAAAAACTATTAAAATTAGATCCATCCTCAAGAGAAAAAATAAACCCTACAGACACTCAAAGATCCATCAGAGCTTATGAAGTTAAAAAGTTTACAAAAAAATCTCTAACTGAATGGTTTAAAAATACAAAATCAAACTTCTTGGAAGATGATTTTTTTAAAGTTTATATTGATTTTCCTAGACAAGAATTAATTGAGCGTATCAATCTAAGAACAAGGGAGATGATTGAAAATGGAGCAATAAAAGAAGTAAAAGATTTCATAAAGCTAAGAGTTAGAAAAGATAAAAGTGCTTACAAGGCCATTGGAGTTAATGAAATTACAGAATATTTAAAAAAACAAAAAGATTTGAATGATACTAGAGATAAAATAGTCATAAAAACTAGACAATACGCCAAAAGACAAAGTACTTGGGCAAGAGGCAACATGAACAGTTGGATAAAACTGAAGCCAAAAGACATAAATAATTTTTTGAAAAAAATTTAAAATTCTCATTCTTAAACTTGACCAATGAGCACAACTTCAGCTAGATTGCCTAATGCCAAAATTATTAACTGGAGCAGAAATTGTATTTAAATGTCTTGAAGACCAAAAGGTAGAACATATCTTTGGTTATCCAGGTGGTGCTGTGTTACCGATTTATGATGAATTAAAAAATCATCCTTCTATAAAACATATTTTAGTTAGACACGAACAAGGTGCTGGTCACGCAGCCGAAGGTTATGCGAGGTCATCAGGAAAACCAGGTGTAGTTTTAGTTACATCAGGTCCTGGAGCAACTAATGTTGTTACAGCTTTAACAGATGCTTATATGGATTCCGTACCGTTAGTTTGTATTTCTGGTCAGGTTCCAACACATTTAATTGGAACTGATGCTTTTCAAGAATGTGATACTACAGGAATTACAAGACCTTGTACAAAACACAATTGGTTAGTAAAAGATATTAATGATCTTTCTAAAGTTATGCATGAAGCTTTTAGAGTTGCAACAACTGGAAGACCAGGACCAGTTTTAATTGACATTCCAAAAGATATTCAGTTTGCAAAAACAAAATACAAAAAATCAAATAAAGAAAAAAAATTAAATGGAAAATCGCATAATAGATTTTCTCAAGATCAAATTGATGAATTAGTTAAGTTAATAAACAAGGCCAAAAAACCAATCATCTATAGTGGAGGAGGAGTAATTAATTCAGGTCCAAAAGCAAGTCAGGCTCTAAGAGAATTTGTTGAGCTAACTGGTTTTCCTATAACTTCTACACTTCAGGGATTAGGCGCTTACCCTGGAGATGATAATCAATTTTTAGGAATGCTTGGTATGCATGGTACATATGAAGCAAATAATGCTATGCATGATTGTGATCTATTGATTAACATTGGCGCAAGGTTTGATGATCGTATTACTGGAAAAATTGATGAGTTTTCACCAAATTCAAAAAAGGTTCATATTGATATAGACCCATCATCAATTAATAAAATTATCAAAGTGGATCTTGCAATAGTTGGAGACGTTACGAGCGTAATCAGTAAAATTAATAAAACAATTGCTAAAAGAAAAAATGGTCATAGCAAATCAAATAAATCAAATATTGCTAAGTGGTGGGAACAAATTGAAAAATGGAGAGAAAAAGACTCTCTTAATTTTGTAAATAGTGATGAAAGTATAAAACCTCAACATGCTGTTCAAAGACTTTATGAATTAACTAAGAATAAAGATACTTATGTTACTACCGAAGTTGGACAACATCAAATGTGGGCTGCTCAACATTATAAATTTAACAAACCAAACAGATGGATGACATCTGGCGGTTTAGGAACTATGGGGTATGGATTGCCAGCAGCAGTTGGTGTACAAATTGCCCATCCTGAAAAACTTGTAATAGATATTGCAGGAGAAGCTTCAGTATTAATGACTATGCAAGAAATGTCTACTGCAGTTCAATACAATCTTCCAATAAAAATATTTATTTTGAATAATCAATATATGGGAATGGTTAGACAATGGCAGGAGTTGCTTCATGAAAAAAATTATTCTGAGAGTTACTCTGAAGCATTACCTGATTTTATGAAAATGGCTGAAGCATATGGATGCAAAGGAATAAAAGCAGATAATCCAGTTGATCTAGATGACAAAATTCAAGAAATGATTGATTATGATGGGCCGGTTATTTTTGATTGCCATGTGGATCCTAATGAAAATTGTTTTCCAATGATCCCATCTGGAAAACCACATAACCAAATGATTTTAGGTCCAAATGATCAAGAAGAAAATAAAATTAAAGGAAAAGGCAAAGCCTTAGTATAATCATAATGCCGAAATCAAAGTCAGCTTACAGCATACCTACGAAGAAACAAAAACCAGATACATATATTTTTGTGGTATGGGTAGATAATGAGGCTGGAGTTTTGGCAAGGGTTGTAGGTTTATTTTCTGGGCGTGGATACAATATTGAGTCATTAGCAGTTGCTGAGGTTGACGCTATTAAAAATATTTCAAGAATAACAATTGTTACCACAGGAACACCCCAAGTAATTGATCAAATAAGACTTCAATTAACAAAATTAGTGCCCGTTCATAAAGTTGCTGAATTTAAAAGAGAGGATAAAGGCGTAATTTTTAAAGAAATGGCTTTATTTAAAGTTGTAGGAAAAAGAAATAAAATTCAAAAATGCTTAAATGCTTGTAAAAAATTTAATCCCGTAATATTAGATGAAACAAAAACTTCAGCAGTAATTCAAATAACTGCTCTTAGAAGAGAAATTGATAAAATGAATAAAAAATTAAAGCCCTTGGGACTTATTAGTACTTCGAGGACTGGGGCAGTAGCAATGACTAGGGGTGCTAAAATATTTAATTAATTTAATAGGAGAGAAAATATGAAAATGTTTTATGAAAAAGATGCAGATGTAAATCTAATTAAAAGCAAAAAAGTTGCTATCTTCGGTTATGGAAGCCAAGGGCACGCTCATGCATTGAACTTAAAAGACAGTGGAGTAAAAGAAATTGTTGTAGCATTAAGAGAAGGATCATCTAGTGCTGCAAAAGCAGAGTCAAAAGGTTTAAAAGTAATGAATTTATCAGATGCCGCTGAGTGGGCTGATGTAGTAATGATTTTAACTCCAGATGAGTTACAAGCAGAAATTTACAAAAATCATATTGAACAAAGAGTAAGAGAGGGAACAAGTATTGCTTTTGCTCATGGTTTAAACGTGCATTATGATTTAATAAAAGCAAGAAAAGATCTTGATGTTTTTATGGTTGCTCCAAAAGGACCTGGCCACTTAGTTAGAAGTGAATATGAAAAAGGAGGTGGAGTTCCTTGTTTATTTGCCGTACATCAAAACGGTTCAGGAAAGGCAAGAGACTTAGCGTTATCATATGCTTCAGCAGTTGGAGGAGGAAGATCTGGAATAATTGAAACTACATTTAAAGATGAAGTTGAAACAGATTTATTTGGTGAACAGACTGTATTGTGTGGAGGACTTGTTGAATTGATTAAAAATGGTTATGAAACTTTAGTTGAAGCAGGTTATGAACCAGAGATGGCATATTTTGAAACAGTTCATGAAGTTAAATTGATTGTTGATTTAATTTATGAAGGTGGAATTGCAAACATGAATTATTCTATCTCTAATACTGCTGAATATGGCGAATATCAATCAGGTCCCCGAGTGGTTAATAAAGAAGAAACTAAAAAAAGAATGAAAGAAGTTTTGGCTGAAATTCAATCAGGAAAATTTACAAAAGAGTGGATGGATGAGTGTAAAAATGGTCAAAAGAACTTCCTTGCTACAAGAGCTAAATTAGCTGAACATCCAGTAGAAAAAGTGGGTGCTGAATTAAGAGCTATGATGCCATGGATTAGTAAGAAAAAATTAGTTGATAGTGATAAAAGTTAAATTTTATTAGTAAATTATTGCTACAATAATTCGATTATTTCACCTATACTTTTTTAAATAAATTTTAAAAACGAGGGGAATAATGAAGACTAAAAATATAGTAAGAATACTATTGTCATTAGTTCTAGTATTCGGATTTTCTTCAGCATGGGCAAAAACTATTAAATGGTCTATGCAAGGAGACAGTCTAACACTAGATCCACATGCACAAAATGAAGGTCCAACTACTCAAGTATCTAGACAAGTTTATGAAGCTCTAGTTCAAAGAGGCTTGGACATGAAAATAGGGCCTGCTTTAGCAACAAAATGGAAAGCAACTGATCCAAATACTTGGATTTTTACTTTAAGAGAAGATGCTAAGTTTTCAGATGGTTCTGGAATGACATCAGCAGATGTTGTTTTTAGTATATTAAGAGCAAAGCAAAGAACATCTGACTTTAAAGAATATATTAGCACTATCGCTAATGTTGAGGCGGTTGGAGATTACTCAGTCAAAATAACTACAAGTAAACCGAACCCTATTCTTTTAAACCAACTATCAAACATTTTTATAATGTCTAAAGCTTGGTCAGAGAAAAACTTTGCAATGTCTCCACAAAATTGGGATGCAGGACAAGAAACTTTTTCTGCTACTAATGCTATGGGAACTGGTCCTTTTAAAATAACTTTAAGAGAGCCTAACACAAAGACAGTGTTTAAAAGAAATAAACACTGGTGGGGTGAGATGAAAGATAAAAAAGTAACTCAAATTGAATTACTTCCAATTAAAAATGCAGCTACAAGAGTTGCAGCTTTATTATCAGGAGAAATTGATATTGTTACTGACGCACCAGTTCAAGATTTAAAAAGAATTGGATCTTCTTCAGGTCATAAAGTTGAAAGTACAGCTCAGATGAGAACAATTTTCTTAGGTATGGACCAAGCAGCTGACAAGTTGAGAACTGGTAATACAGGCGATAATCCGTTCAAGAAAAAAGAAGTAAGACAAGCTCTTTATCAAGCAATCGATATTGAAGCGATCAAGAAAAAAGTTATGAGAGGTTTAAGTGAACCAGCAGGAATTATAACTTTCCCAGGTGTTAATGGATATACAGCTGATCTTGATAAAAGATTACCTTACGATGTTAATGCTGCAAAAAAACTTTTAGCTGATGCAGGTTATCCTAATGGTTTTAACGTTGAACTTAGATGTCCTAATGACAGATATGTAAACGATGAGGCAATTTGTACTGCAGTTGTTGGAATGTTAGGTAAAATTGGAGTTAACGTTAACTTATTTGCTCAAACTAAAAGTAAACATTTCAAAGAGCTTAAAGATAATCAAGGTGATTTCTATATGCTAGGATGGGGTGTTCCAACTTTAGATAGTCACTATGTTTTCCATTACTTGTATGAAACTGGTGCTAGCTGGAACAAAGTTAACTTTAGTAATGCAGATGTTGATGCTGCAATTAGAGTTATGGAAGGTGAAGTTGATTTAGATAAAAGAAACGCTGCAATTGCAAAAGCTTGGAAAATTGTAAAAGATGACATTTCTTATCTACCTTTACATCACCAAGTAATTTCTTGGGCATCTAAAAGTAATGTTGATGTTCCTATCAGACCGAATAACGAACCATTATTCAGAACTGCTAGTTTTAACTAAATAAAAATTATTACAAGCCCTTTAAAATTTTAAAGGGCTTGTAAATTTAAACCTTCACAAATTGATAAAATATTTTTTTAAAAGGCTGTTTCAATCTGCTTTGGTGATGTTGGTTGTCGCCTTTGTATCTTTCTCATTATTTAATTTTGTTGGAGATCCAATTAATAACATGGTTGGAGAAGAGACTTCTGATGAAGAAAGAGCAGAATTGAGAGAAACACTTGGTTTAATGGATCCAATCCATGTGCAGTTTTCAAGATTTATAGTTAATGCTTCAAAGGGTGAGTTTGGAATTTCATATCAATTAAGAAGACCTGTTTCAGAATTAATAGTTGAAAGATTACCTGCAACTATCGAACTTGTTGTTATTTCAGCCCTAATTGCACTTGTAACCGGAACATTATTGGGAGTTTATACAGGTATAAATCGAAAAGGCTTTTTAAGTGATTTTGTTTTGGCAATCTCCTTGTTGGGGGTTTCGCTCCCCACATTTGTAATTGGTATATTATTTATATATTTGTTTGCAGTCATCTTAGGAATATTACCTTCTTTTGGAAGAGGAGAAGTTGTTGATTTAGGTTTTTGGACTACAGGATTTTTAACAGTTTCTGGACTTAAAGCAATTATACTTCCTTCAGTAACATTAAGTCTTTTTCAAATGACTTATATCATCAGACTGGTGCGAGCAGAGATGATGGAAATACTACAAACAGATTATATTAAATTTGCACGTGCTCGAGGCATCGGTGAAAATAGTATTAAATATAAACATGCATTAAAAAATGGATTGATACCAGTAATAACTATAGCAGGAATAAATATTGGAACTCTAATTGCGTTTTCAATTATTACTGAAACTGTTTTTCAATGGCCTGGTATGGGCTTCTTATTTATTCAAGCAGTACAATTCGTCGATATACCGATTATGTCAGCTTATTTAGTTTTCATAGCTTTTGTTTTTGTGATGATAAATTTTATAGTTGATATTCTATATTATCTAATTGATCCAAGAATAAGAGTTAAGGGGGATGTCGCAAGTGGATAACAAATCCTTAAGTACTTGGGAAAGAATAAAAGATAGTGATATTTATCATAGCTTTGTTAAATCTCCTACTGCCATTGTATCATCTACTATTTTGTTTATAATTTTTTTCTGTTCTTTTTTTGTAGAGCTTATTACACCTTACAATCCTTTTGATCCATCTTCCCTATCACTTATGGATGCATTCACACCACCTTCATGGACAGAAGATGGTCTTGCTAAATTTATTTTAGGTACTGATGGTCAAGGAAGAGATATGTTATCGACAATTTTGTATGGATGTAGGATTTCTTTAATTGTAGGTTTTTCTGCAATAATTTTTAGTTTAATCCTTGGAGTTGGATTGGGATTAACGGCTGGATTTTTTGGTGGAAAATATGAAATGATAGTAATGAGGCTAACTGATGTTCAGTTAACTGTACCAAGTATTTTGATGGCATTGTTAGTTGATGGAATAGCGAGAGGATTAATCTCAAGAGAAATGCATGATGAAATGGCAATTTATGTATTAATATTTGCCATTGGAATTTCAGAGTGGCCACAATTTGCAAGAGTTTCTAGAGCAGCAACTTTAGTAGAAAAAAATAAAGACTATGTTTCAGCCTCGACAATTATTGGTGTTTCAAACATAATTATTATGTTCAAACATATATTACCAAATATTTTAAGACCGGTTTTAGTAATTGGAACTATTGGTTTAGCTCTTGCTATTTTAGCAGAATCTACTTTAAGTTTTTTAGGAGTTGGTGTCCCTCCTACAACACCTTCTTTAGGGACTTTAATAAGACTCGGGAATGATTTTTTATTTTCAGGAGAATGGTGGATAACTTTTTTTCCAGCAATTTTCTTAGTTATTTTAGCATTTTCAATAAATTTATTAGGAGATTGGATGAGAGATACTCTAAATCCGAAATTAAAAAAATGAGTTTTTTAAAAATAAATAATCTTAGCGTTGATTACCAAATGAGAAAAGAAACAGTTTATGCTGCTAAGAATGTAAATATTGAGGTAAATAAAGGAGAAATTTTAGGATTAGTTGGAGAGTCTGGATCAGGAAAAAGTACAGTAGGAAACGCTATTATAAATTTAATTGATGAACCAGGTAAGGTTTCTAGTGGCTCAGTTATTTTGGGTGATTTTAACATTCATGAAAATTCTGAAAGTATTGTTAAATATAGAGGAAACAAAATTGGATTGATATTTCAAGATCCTCAAACTTCACTTAACCCAATTCTTACAGTAGGCGAACAGTTAATTGAAACAATTCAAACCCATCTTAAATTAAGTAAAGAGGAGGCAAAAAATAAATCTATAAATCTACTGAAAGAGGTTGGTATAAAAGATGCAGAGACAAGATTTGATAATTATCCTCACCAATTCTCAGGTGGAATGAGACAGCGAGTAGTAATTTCTTTAGCTTTATGTTGTGAGCCAGAATTATTGATTGCAGATGAGCCAACAACAGCATTAGATGTATCAATTCAGTCTCAGATTTTAGAACTTATTAAAAAATTAACAAAAGAAAGAAATCTTGCAGTTATACTAATTACTCATGATATGGGTGTTATAGCTGAGACAGCAGATCGTGTAGCAGTTATGAAAAGTGGTAATTTAGTTGAAATCGGTGAAACTAAAAAAATATTAACTAATCCAAAAGAAAATTATACTAAAAGTCTAGTAAGTTCAGTTCCACCAACTAATAAAAAAATTTCAAGATTTGTGATTATAGAAAAAGAAAATAATAATAAAAAAGAAAATAATATTAAAATATTAAATAGATGGTCAAAGAAAGAAATTATAAAACAAGATTTAGTAAAAATAAAAAATCTTAATAAAAGTTTTGATGATAATTTTTTTACAGAAAATTCTAAAAATTCTGTAATGGCTGTTAATGATGTTTCATTTGAAATAAAAGAGGGCGAATCTTTTGGCTTAGTAGGAGAAAGTGGGAGTGGAAAGTCTACAATTGCTAAAATGGTTGTAAATTTATTTAAACCTACTTCTGGAGATATTTTCTTTGACAACGTTTGTATAACAAAAATTAAACAGAGATCTGAATTAATGAAATTTAGAAAACAAATTCAAATGATATTTCAAGATCCTTATTCTTCACTAAATGGAAGATTAAAAGTAAAAGATATAATTGCAGAACCAATCACACTTCATAATCCATCAATATCAAATATAGATTTAAATAATTATATTTATGACTTACTAGAGTCTGTAGAATTAACTCAAAAATCGGCATATCGATATCCACATGAATTTTCGGGTGGACAGAGACAGAGAATATCAATTGCAAGAGCACTTGCCACCCAACCAAGACTTTTAGTTTGTGATGAACCTACCTCCGCTTTGGATGTAAGCATTCAAGCCCAAATATTAAATTTACTTAAAGATCTTCAAGAGCAATTAAATTTAACAATTTTGTTTATCAGCCATGATTTACCGGTTGTTAGACAAATGTGTGATAGAATTGGAGTCTTAAAAGATGGCAAATTGTGTGAGGTTTCAAACACTGAGGATTTATTTTTAAAACCCGGCCATGAGTACACAAGAGAACTTTTACGGTTAATGCCTAAAATTGAGTCTATTTATAATTAATTTTTCGTAAGCCTAAAATGGTCCATTAAAAGTAATTATTTAACTAATTATTTTGCAATCTCTCTCATAGATTGTATTATAGATTTTCTAAAAATTTTAGTTATGAGCAATAAAGATAGAGTCTTTATATTTGATACTACTATGCGCGATGGTGAGCAATCGCCAGGTGCATCTATGAGTTTAGAAGAAAAAATTCAAATTGCCAGAGTGTTTGACGAATTAGGTATCGATATAATTGAAGCAGGTTTTCCTATAGCTTCACCGGGAGATTTTGAAGCTGTCTCAGAAGTAAGTAAAATTTTAAAAAATTCTATTCCCGCAGGACTTTCAAGGCACTCAGTAAAAGATATTGATCGAGCTTATGAGGCTTTAAAACATGCGCCAAGATTTAGAATACACACATTTATTTCTACAAGTCCATTACACATGAAACATAAATTAAATATGTCTCCAGAAGATGTTTATGAGTCCATTGGAAAACATGTTGCTTATGCAAGAAAGTTTACTGACGACGTTGAGTGGTCTTGTGAAGATGGAACAAGAACCGATATGGATTATATGTGTAAAACTGTAGAGCTTGCAATTAAAAATGGAGCTACGACAATTAATATTCCTGATACAGTTGGTTACACAATACCATCTGAGTTTACTACAATCATAGAAACTTTATTAAACAAAGTTCCAAATATAGATAAAGCAATTTTATCAACTCATTGTCATAATGATCTAGGTTTAGCAGTAGCTAACTCGTTAGCTGGAGTTCAAGCTGGAGCAAGACAAATTGAATGTACAATAAATGGATTAGGAGAAAGAGCAGGAAATGCTGCTCTTGAGGAAGTTGTTATGGCAATTAAAACAAGACCTGATTTAATGCCATATGAAACTGGAATTAATACAACACTTTTAAGCAAAGCTTCAAAAATTGTTTCAAACGCAACAGGATTTCCTGTTCAATACAATAAAGCCATCGTTGGAAAAAATGCCTTCGCGCATGAAGCAGGAATTCACCAGGATGGAATGTTAAAAAATAGACAAACATATGAGATAATGACACCTGAAAGTGTAGGGGTTAAACAAACATCATTAGTGATGGGAAAGCATTCTGGTCGACATGCATTTAAAGATAAATTAAACAGCTTAGGCTATCCAGATTTAACTGACGATGTAGTAGGAAATGCATTTGCAAAATTCAAAGTCTTAGCAGATAAGAAAAAACATGTTTATGATGAAGATATTATTGCCTTAGTAGATGATAGTTTAATTGTAGATAATAAAGTAAATGCAATAACTCTTAAATCTTTAAAAGTTTTTGCTGGAACAGGAGAACCACAAAAAGCAGAAATGACTTTGGATGTTTACGGTGATGTTAAAAACGCAACAGAAACTGGAGATGGTCCAGTGGATGCAATATTCAAATGTATTAAAACTTTATATCCTCACGATGTTAACTTACAGCTTTATCAAGTTCATGCAGTTACAGAAGGAACAGATGCACAAGCAACAGTAAGTGTAAAAATAGAGGAAAAGGGTAAAACAACAGTAGGTCAAGCAGCTGATACAGATACTTTAGTTGCATCAGCAAATGCTTACATAAATGCATTAAATAAAATGATAATTAAACGTGATAAAACAGCTCCTATGGAGCAAGAAAGTCAGAAAGTAAGAGGGATATAATGGGATTATTTAGCAGTGTTAAAAAAATATGGAGTCAAGATATGGCAATTGATCTTGGAACAGCAAACACACTTGTTGTTTTAAAGGGTCAAGGTGTAGTTCTAAATGAACCTTCGGTTGTTGCAATAGTTGATCAGGGTGGAAAAAAAAATGTATTAGCTGTTGGAGATGAAGCAAAAACAATGCTTGGAAGAACACCAGGTAACATTAGTGCAATTAGACCTCTAAGAGATGGTGTTATTGCAGATTTTATAGTTACTGAAGAAATGATTAAACATTTTATTAAAAAAGTTCATAAAGGAAGTACATTTGCTAATCCTAGAATTTTAATTTGTGTACCAACTGGTTCAACACCAGTTGAAAGAAAAGCAATTCAAGATAGTGCTTTAGCAGCAGGTGCAAGAAGAGTTCAATTAATTGAAGAACCAATTGCGGCAGCTATTGGAGCAAATCTTCCAATTTCTGAAGCAACTGGTTCAATGATTGTAGATATTGGCGGAGGTACAAGTGAAATCGCAGTAATGTCTTTAGGAGGATTAGTTTACTCTAAATCTTTAAGAGTTGCAGGTGACTCTATGGATACAGCAATAGTAGATTATATGAGAAAAGAATATAATTTATTAATTGGTGATACTACTGCTGAAAAAATAAAAAAAGAAATGGGAACAGCTGTTCCAACTGGAACAAACACTTACCCAGTTAAAGGAAGAGATTTAAGATCAGGTACTCCAAAGGAAGTTAATATTACAGAAGAAGATACAGCTGAAGCACTAAACGATATTATGAAACAAATGGTTGGTGCAATTAAAGATGCGCTAGAAAATACTCCACCTGAGTTGTCAGCTGATTTAGTTGATATGGGTTTAACTTTAACAGGTGGTGGTGCTTTGCTAAAAAATATCGATAAAAGGTTTTCTAAAGAAACAGGTTTACCAGTTCACATAGCAGATGATCCATTATCTTGTGTTGCTGTTGGTACAGGTAAAGCTTTGGATCAAGAAGAAACTTTTTCTACTATGTTATCTGAATATTAGAAAAAATGGCTGCTGGCAGAGATGATTTTGTAATTGCCATTAGGTCAGCTTTTTTAAAAAAAAAAGATAAACAAAAATTTTCATTACTAACTCTAATTTTTGTATCAATTTTTGTAATTATCTTAAGTAATCTTAATTTTAAAGCAATACAATTTGTTAAATTAGGAGTCAATGAAGTAATTTATAGATCATCTCATATTGCATCAATTCCAGAAAATAAATTAAAAGAAATAACTTCAAAATTCAAATCACATATGGATTTATATGAAAGTCATCAGAAAGAATTAATTAAAATAGAAAATTCTGAGCAACTTATATTACAAAATGAGTTTTTAACTACAGAAAATAAAAAGCTTAGAGAGTTACTTGATGAAAGCATAAATTCACAAGAAATATTTGCCAAAGTTTTAATTGATAAAGACAGTCCATATTTAAAATCAGTAGTATTAAATAAAGGCACAAAAGATAAAGTAAAAATTGGAATGGCTGTTATTGATGAGGTTTATTTAGTGGGACAAATTATTGAAGTAAATTATAGTAATTCCAGAGCATTACTTTTGTCTGACCTAAACAGCAAAATACCTTCTGTTTTAGAGCCAGATGATATACAGGCTGTAGTTTCTGGAACAGGAAGTAATTTTGGAATAATAGAACATACTCAAATTGATTATAAAGAAGCATTTAATAAAAAAGAAATTATTGCTTATACATCCGGACTCGGAGGACTATTTAAGCCAGGGATACCAATAGGAAAAATAGATAATAGTTCAGAGGGAAAAATTAATTTTTTTTCTGATTTCACTCAATTAGATTATGTAAAAATTGTCTCTTATAAATTTGGTGGAGAAAAATAATGTCATCACTTAACAAAAGTCCATTTTTAAGAATATTTTTGTCTTATCTTCCTATAATAATGTTATTTTTTTCTGTATTTAATGAATTTGATTTTAATTATTTAAAGCTTGATTATTTTGCCTTTAATTTTGCTCATCTATTAATTTTCTTTTGGACTTTAAGAAATCCTAATCAATTAGGTTATCTGGCAATTTTCTTTGCGGGTATAATTAATGATGTTGTAATAGGTATACCAATAGGAATTAGTAGCTTTTGTTATCTTATTCTTTGCTCAGTAACAGCTTATATAAGAAACATTACTTTAACCCCAAACTTTATGAAGGACTGGATATCATTATTATTCACAATTTTATTAATAAATTCAATTCAAGTAATTATTTTAGATTTAGTTTTTTTAATTAAAGTTGATTACACTAATTATTTAATTAACTCAGGTTTTACCTTTTTATTTTATCCAATATTTTTTTTATTTTTTAATTTTTTAAACGAAAGAATTTCATATCAAACAAATGATTAAATCTAATTCAGGAATAAGAAAAACTGATGTAATTAATAGAAGGATGTTCATAATCGGGGCAGCAAAAGTTATAGTTTTTGTTGGTATTGTTGCACGTTTGTTTTCTCTACAAATAAACGAAAATAAAAAATATCTTACACTTTCAGACAAAAATAGAATCAGAGAGTGGAAACTTCCACCTACAAGAGGTAATATAGTTGATTATTTTGGAAATGTAATTGCAGGAAATTTGAAAGTTTATCAATTACACATAATTCCAGAGCAAGTTGAGAATTTCAATTATTTATTAGTTAGATTGAAAAATCTTTTAAACCTAAGTGACAAAAGAATTGCAAGAATAAATAAATTAAAAGCAGAGTTAAAACCTTGGGATAGTATCATTGTTTCTGAAAATTTAAGCTGGAGTCAATTTGTAAAAATTAATAATTATTTATACGATCTTGTAGGTGTCAAACCTGTAATGACAATCTCCAGAAACTATCCTTTTAATGATGTATACACACATGTTCTTGGATATGTGAGTCAACCAAATGAACAAGAAATTTTAGACAATCAAACCATCCAAGAAAGATTTGTACCTGGGATGAAAATTGGAAAACTGGGCTTAGAGAAAAGACTAGAAAATCATTTAATTGGAACAAATGCTATTCAAAGATATGAGGTTAATGCTTACGGTAAAAGAATCAATCAACTTGAGCATCAAAAAGGGAAACAAGGATCAAAAATACGTTTAACTGTGGATACAGAAATACAAAAAGCTTGTGGAGAATTGTTAAATGAAAAAGCAGGATCTATAAGTGTAATGGATATCTATACTGGAGATATAATAGCAATGTATTCATCTCCATCTTATGATCCAAATTTATTTTTATTTGGAATAAGCCAAGATGAGTGGCAATTAATTAGAAATAATCCATTAAAACCACTAATAAACAAAACTCTTTCAGGTCTATATTCGCCTGGTTCAACAATAAAACCAATTGTTGCTCTGTCAGCTTTAGAAAACAAAGTGATAGATACAAAGTTTAAAGTTAAATGCACAGGGAAAATGGAGTTATATGGACAAACATTTCACTGCTGGAAGGAAAAAGGACATGGTTGGGTAAGTCTGAAAAATGCAATGAAACAATCTTGTGATACATATTTTTATGAGGTTGCTAGATTATTAGGTGTTGATAGACTAAACATTACAGCTGAAAAGTTTGGCTTGGGTAAAAAAGTACTAGGTAATTATTTTGATACTGAAAAAAAAGGATTATTTCCAAATACAAAATGGAAAAAAAATAATCTTGGTAAAGGCTGGGTGTTAGGGGAGACCTTGATAACAGGTATTGGTCAAGGCTATATCCAAACAACTCCTTTACAACTTTGTATGATGACTGCACAAATTGCAAATGGAGGCTATGCTGTAAAACCTAAAATAATTGTGGACAGTAATCCTATTTCTTATGAAGATGCAAAACAATCAATGGAGAGTGGGTTGTTATTTGATACTGATACTGAGGAATTGTTAGACAAAAAATTATTTAAAAATCAAAAAAATATTAAGATTGTTCAGGAAGCAATGTTCAGTTCAACCAATGAAAGATTTGGAACCTCTTATAAGTCAAGAATTGATGATCCTAAATACCAATTTGCAGGAAAAACAGGAACAGCTCAGGTAAAGAGAATTAGTAAAAGAGAGAGGGAATTGGACTTAGAATTAGAGCAAATACCATACAAAGATAGAGATCATGCTTTATATATTGCTTATGGTCCTTATATAAATCCAAGATATGCTTTGAGTATTATTGTAGAGCATGGTGGTTCAGGCAGTAAGGCAGCGGCACCTATTGCAAAAAAATTATTCAAATTAATTATTGATAGACACGAATTAAGAAATAAACAATCAAATTTTGAGAGGATTACTATTTAAATGTTTCAACACGATAGATTGAATAGTGAGATTACATTATTTCAAAAAATAAAAAACTTAGATTATATATTATTAATTTCTGTTATCGCTCTTTCTGTAATAAGTGTTTTTGTTATGTATTCTACTGATGGGGGTGAAATACTTTTTCATACTAAAAATCATTTTGTAAAACTTGTAGTTTTTTTTCCTTTAATGATCGTCGTGGCTTTCTTTAACATAAAATTTTGGCATAATTTTTCATATATTGTTTATCTTCTAGTAATAATTTTATTAATTTATGTATCCTTTTTTGGAATCAAGGCTTCAGGTTCAAAAAGATGGATGGATGTATATTTTTTTGTACTTCAGCCGTCCGAATTGATGAAAATTGCAATTATAATGTGTCTTGCTAAATATTATCATAGATTAAAAATAGAAAATGTAAATTCATTCACCAGTATTACAATTGTATTATCAATTATATTTATTCCAACGATTTTTGTTATTTCTCAACCTGATCTTGGTACCTCGATACTCATTGCATTAAGTGGTCTAATTATATTGTGGCTTGGAGGAGTGAAAATTAAATATTTTATATACTCTTTTATTACTTTCTTAATTTCACTACCATTTATAATTTCATTCTTAAAACCTTATCAAAAACTAAGAATACTTACTTTTTTAGACCCAGATAGAGATCCCTTAGGTGCAGGATATCAAATTATACAATCAAAAATTGCTATTGGCTCAGGTGGTCTTAATGGAAAGGGCTTTTTAAAAGGGACACAGAGTTATTTAGACTTTTTGCCTGAAAAACACACAGATTTTATATTTACTTTATTCTCAGAAGAGTTTGGATTTATAGGTTCAGTTATACTTTTAATATTATACTCAATAATAATTTTTAGAATAATAAGAATTGGATCTATTTCAAGAAGTAATTTTGCTAGACTTTTTTGTTTTGGATATGCTTTTGCAATATTTATTTATATAGTAGTCAATCTGTCGATGGTTTTAGGTTTGCTACCAATAGTTGGTTCTCCATTACCGATAATGTCTTATGGAGGCTCTTCAATGTTAGCTACAATGATTGGTTTTGGCATAGTATTAAGTGCAAAAATCAATCATAAACAAATGATTGCATAATAAAAATTAAATTTGCATAATTTGTCACTCTTAAAATTTAATTTTTACTAGTATAACAACCCAGTGAATAAAAATCTCAAAGTAGGAATTGTTGGTGCAGGAATTCAAGGTGTATCAAACGCATTGTTTCTTCAAAAAAAAGGTTTTGATGTAACTATATTTGACAGAGATAACCCAGGAAGCCAAGCTGCATCTTACGGTAACGCAGGTCACTTTTCGCCCTATGCATCTCTCTCTTTAAACAGAACAGATGTTTTAGCAGATGTGCCAGCAATGTTGCTAAGCTCTTCAGGTCCTCTTGCTTTAAAATGGAACTACGTTCCTAAAATGATTCCATGGTTTGTAAAATTTATAATGAATACAACCAAAACTAAGATGATGCATACTGCTAAAAATATGCACCAAATTTTAGATCTAGCTTTACCAGCATATGATGAATTATTTGAAGAAATAGAATTAGAAGGCTTAGTTGAAAACAAAGGAATTCTTTATATATGGAACGATAAAGATTTAAAAAGTAGAGAATTGGAAATTAAAGTTAGAGAAGAGTTAGGTGTTGAACAACAATTAGTTTCCAAAGCCGAAATACATGATCTTGAACCAAATATTAAACCATTTTATCATGCAGGCGTATTTTATCCTTACGCAAGGCATGCAAGAAACCCAAAAAGAATTCTTTTAAAATTATTTGATTTATTTTTGAAAAAGGGCGGAAAATTTAACAAAGTAAATATTAAAGATATTAGTTTTGATGAAGAAAAACCAGTTTTTAAAACTGAAACTCAAAACTACATTTTTGATAAAGTAATAATAGCTTGTGGTGCTTTTTCAAAAAAATTAACAGATAATCTTGGTGAAAAAATACCTTTAGATACAGAACGTGGATATCATGTTCATTTCAAAAATTGTGATCATTTGTTAAATAGACCAGTAATATTTTCTAATCGTGGATTTGGAATAACACCAATGGAGCAGGGTTTAAGAGTTGTTGGAACTGTTGAATTTGGTGGATTGGATAATCCATTATCTAAATCAAGAGTTAAAAATTTGATAAATAACGCAAAATATATGCTCGGTGATTTGCCTGAACATGAGGATGAGTGGCTAGGATTTAGGCCGACTTTACCAGATTTTTTACCTGTTATGGGGCCATCAAAAAATTACAAAAATATTTATTATTGTTTTGGTCACCATCATTTAGGATGGACTTTGGGTCCAATTTCTGGAAAGATTGTTTCAGGAATGATAGCGAACGAAAATACAAATTTAGATTTAAAACCATACAGCTCGCTTAGATTTAGTTAAGTGACGAAAGATAATAATTTTTTAGCCTATTTATATCTATTTTTAACCGTAACATTTTGGGCAGGAAACTTTGTAGTAGGTAAACTTGCAAGTTTTTATGAGGTGCCACCTTTTTCATTAAACTTTTATAGATGGCTTTTTGCCTGGTTAATTCTAGCACCTTTTACAATTCCAGAAATATTAGAAAAAAGAAATTATATTATAAAAAACTATAAGCTTTTCATTGTATTAGGAGTTACTAGTATTACGGTATTTAATTCTATTGTTTATTATTCTTTAAATTTTACTCAGGTGATTAGTGGAGTTTTAATGATTTCAACTATACCTGTGATGATCATGTTGTTTTCATCAATTTTAAAAATTGAAAAGACAAATATTTTTCAGATTATAGGAGTAATTTTTTCTTTTGCTGGTGTGATTATGATTATAACAAAAGCAAATATAGAGATATTAAAAAATTTAGACTTTAATAAAGGTGACATAACTATGGTAATAGCAATGTTCTCTTGGGCTTTATATTCGACATTGTTAAAGGGAAAACAATATGAGTTAACTCAAATTTCATTACTTCAAGTAGTAATCACTTTTGGTTTAATATTTTTAATTCCAGTTTATTTTATTGAATATCAAATTGGATTTAGGATTAATTTAGAATTACCATTTATTTTAATTTTATCCTATGTAGTTTTGTTTCCTGGTTTGGCATCTTTTCTTTTATGGATAAAAGGAATTTCTATGATTGGTGCAAATAGATCTGGTGTTTTTTTACATTTAATGCCAATTCTAAGTGCGATAATGGCGATGATTTTTTTTAGTGAAAAATTTATGTTTTATCATATTTTAGGCGCTTGTTTTATTGTTACAGGAATACTTTTGTCAAATAAGAAAGTGAAAAATGCTTAAAGTTGCTATATTGGATGATTATCAAAATGTTGCCCAACAATTTGTAGATTTAGAAAAACTATCTGGAAAATATGAGTTTAAGATTTTTAGTGAACCTTTTATAGATGAGGCAGATGCAATTGATCAGTTGGCTGATTTTGAAGCTTTATTAATAATGAGAGAAAGAACTCCAATTACGAAAAATTTAATTGATAATCTTAATGATTTAAAATTTGTGATTACAAGTGGATTACGAAACAAATCTATTGATTTGAAGGCAGCAAAAAAAAGAAAAATTATAGTTTGTGGTACAGATATAAATTTAAACCCAACACCTGAATTAACTTGGGCACTTATTCTTGGTTTGGCTAGAAATTTTAAAGAAGAGTTTGACAACATGTATCAAGGGTATTGGCAAACTACAATTGGAGTAGAATTGAAAGGAAAAATCCTAGGTTTAATTGGTCTAGGCAGAGTAGGTACAGAAGTTGCAAAAATTGGAAAAGCATTTGGAATGCAAGTAATGGCCTGGAGTGAAAACTTAAGCTTAGATAAGTGCAAAGAATTAGATGTGCTCCCTTGTAGTAAAGATGACTTAATTACAAATTCTGATGTACTTTCAATTCACGTTCAAGGAGGTGATAGATACAAAGACTGTATTACCATAAAAGAATTTGATAAAATGAAAAAAACAGCATTTTTGATTAATACTTCTAGAGGACCCATTGTTAATGAAGATGATTTAATTATTGCATTGTCAACAAATGTAATTGCAGGAGCAGGAATAGATGTTTATGACAAAGAACCTCTACAAGAGAATAACAAACTTAGATTTTTACCTAATGCACTGCTTACTCCACACATAGGTTATGTAACAGCTGAAAATTATAGTATTTTTTACAATCAAATGATTGAAGGATTGGAGGCTTGTGTTGATGGAAATCCTATCCGTGTTT
The DNA here is from genome assembly GCA_902593445.1 of uncultured Pelagibacteraceae bacterium. Lineage (GTDB taxonomy): Bacteria > Pseudomonadota > Alphaproteobacteria > Pelagibacterales > Pelagibacteraceae > Pelagibacter. The sequence goes on along the minus strand of CACJIJ010000018.1, from coordinate 8,625 downwards.
TAGAGTAACTATGGAGTTACCAGTAGTTAATCACGAAGATTATTTTGCAAAAATTGGAGATGACCATAAATTTCCCATAAATAAGTTTGGAGAATTAGCAAATTATTTGGTTCAAAAAAAAATTGTTAAGAAGTTTCATAAACCATCAGCTTGCTCATTTGAAACATTGAGTTATGCTCATTCAAAAAATTATATATTAAGCATTAAAAACAAGACATTAAGTAAAGAGGGAGTAAAAAAGATTGGATTTCCTCTTGTTGATAGTGTCGTTCAGAGATCGTTAGTTGCTACTGGTGGCACGGTTCTAGCATCTAAACTTGCAATAAATTACGGAATTTCCTGTAATACTGCTGGAGGTAGTCATCATGCAAATTATGATAGTGGAGCTGGATATTGTGTTTTTAACGATGTAGCTGTTGCTGCTCATTATCTGCTAAATCGAGGTTTAGCTAATAAAATATTGATTGTTGATTTAGATGTTCATCAGGGGAATGGAAATTCAGAAATATTTAAAGATAATAGAAGTGTTTTTACATTTAGTATGCATTCTAAAAGTAACTATCCAGCTAAAAAATCTAATAGTGATTTAGATGTAGAACTAGAGGATAATTTAGAGGACAATGCTTACATTAAAACGCTAAAACACTATTTAAATGAGTTAAATCAAGAAAATTTTGATTTTGTTTTCTATATAGCTGGAGTAGATATTCATTTTAACGATAGACTTGGTAAATTAAAAATATCTGAGGAAGGGATTAAATCTAGAGATGAGCTTGTTATTGAAAACTTTTTCTCTAAAAGAATACCATTTTGTGGTGTTTTAGGTGGTGGTTACAATAAAGATTTTAATAAATTAGTTGAATTACATTCAATCTTACATCAATCGTGTGCTAAATATATAGGATCATGACCAAAAAAATAAATCCAAATTTAACTGCAGAACAAAAATTGATCTTGTTCGAAGAAGGAACTGAGCGCGCAGGATCAAGTGAACTTAATTATGAAAAGAGAGAAGGAAGTTTTCATTGTGCAAATTGTGGAGAGAAATTATTTGAATCAAAAACAAAATATGAGAGTGGGTCAGGTTGGCCCTCTTTCTATGAGTCTTTACCGGATGTATTTGAAACAAAAACAGATCACCATATTGGTTATGCAAGAACTGAATATCATTGTAAAAAATGTGGAGGGCATCATGGACACATATTTGATGATGGACCTAAACCTACAGGAAAAAGATTCTGTAATAATGGTGCCTGCTTAGTTTTCAAACCAAAAGAATAGTTTATTTTAGATTAATTATTTAAAAGATCTTGAAGTTTATTTTCTTTTTCTAGTGCTCTTACTTCATCATAACCACCAATATGTTGGTCATTAAAAAAAATTTGTGGAATTGTTCTTCTTCCATTAGCTTTTTTAATCATTTCATCCATTGCACCATCTACTTTTGAAATATCAATTTCATTATAAGGAGCGTTATTTCTAGCTAATAATCTTTTTGCAGCCTCACAATAATTACAAAGTGGACCTGTATACATCGTAATTTTTTTCATGAGTTATAAATAGTCACCTTTTTTAATTTTACTAGTTATTTCTTTTCTTGAGTACTCAAACTTTTTTCGATGTTTTATACTTTTTTGGTTTACTCTTTTTCTCCATAATCTGAAAGATGATGGTTTTAGAGATCTTCGCATAATTTTAATTACATCTGATTCCTTCTTTCCAGTTTTTTTTTCAATTTCCTCAAAAGTAATCCTATCTGCCCAGGCTGCCCAAATGATCCAATCGGGATCGTCCATTTTGGGCTCTGGATTTTTAACTTTAGTAACTGGCCTGTGACCTTTTTTTTTCATAAATCCTTTATATTTGAAAAAAAAATTTAATGCATTTTTTTTAACCTCTGATATTATGTATCAGATAGTCCTTCTTAGCCATCTTTAGCTCCCGGTTTTTAAGGACTATCTTTTTTTATGCTCACCCTAGATTTTTTACTTTATCTACAGATAATTATTTTTTTATTTATTACACCTGGAACTCCGAGAATTGTAATTATCTCTTATTCAATGAATTACGGTGTTGGAAAATGTGTATGGTCTGCTTTAGGTGATGTAACTGCAAATTTAATTCAGGCAACTTTAGTTATTTTTGTTATTGGATCTTTCTTTTCAGAGAATTCAATGATACTTAATGCGTTTAAATGGATCGGAATAGTTTATTTATTATATTTAGCTTATGATATTTATAAATCTCGACCAAAAAGTATTTCACAAGAGGGAGAAATAGAAAAAAGCAACTTATCTTTTTTTAGAGATGGTTTTTTAGTTGCTGGTACAAGTCCTAAGGCTTGGATGTTTTTTCCTTTTATTTTTCCTCAATTTATTGACTTTAATTCTAATTTATTGGTTCAATTTGTAATTCTAATTACAACTTACATCGTTTTAGATTTTTTATCTTTGATTGGCTACGCAATGCTCGCACAAAAATTAATAAAATGGATTGCTGCTAATCCAAAAACAATTAATACAATTTCTGCGAGTGTTTTAGTAATTATTGCCGCAATAATTGTTGTAACTCAACAATATTAATTAGATTTGGCCTTTATTGCCACTTGCATAAAATTAAATTTCTTTATTTAATCAATTTATAATTAATTAATTAAAGAGGAAATAAAATGAGATTAAATAAAATAATTTTAAGTTTTGTTTCTGCATTAGTAATTTTATTTTCAACTTCTGTTGCATCTTTTGCAAAAGTTGTTGGTGATAAAATTATTTTAGGTGCTGCTATTTCCCTAACTGGTAAATACTCATCTAATGGTGTTCATACTCAAAATGGTTATAACATGGCCGTTGACAGAATTAACAGCATGGGTGGTGTTAAAGTTGGTGGAAAAACTTATAAGTTTGATATTATTTATTATGATGATGAGTCAAACCCTAAGAGAGCTGCACAGCTTGCAGAAAGATTAATTTCACAAGATGGTGTTGAGTTTATGCTTGGCCCTTATAGTTCTGGTTTAACTAAAGCGATAGCACCAGTAACTGAAAAATATGGTGTTCCAATGGTTGAAGCAAATGGTGCATCTAGATCTTTGTTTACAAAAGGTTACAAATATCTATTTGCTGTATTAGCTCCAGCTAATTTATATCTTGATGTAGCTATCGAAACAGCAGTTGAGTTAAATGGTGGAAAACCAGTAAGAATTGCACAAGCGTTTGAACAAGATGCATTCTCACAGGACGTTAGATTAGGTATTTTAGATGCTGCAGAAAGAACTGGTTCTAAAATCATAATTGACGATAAATTACCTAAAGAGCTAAATGATATGGCTGCTACTTTGGTAAAAGTAAAACAAATGAAACCAGATGTACTTGTTGTATCAGGTCATACAAAAGGTGCGTTAACTGCGATCAGACAAATTGCTGAAATGAAAGTTGATGTTCCTATGTTGGCTATGACTCACTGTGATGCTGCTAAGCTATCTAAACAGCATGGTAAAAATTCACAGTATGCACTTTGCGCTTCTCAATGGCACAAGTCACTAACTTATAAAGATGATTTCTTTAAAGATGGTATGACTTATGCTGCAGACTTTGAGAAGGAGTTTGGATATGATCCACCTTACCAATCTGCTGAGTCTTCAGCTGCTTTATTAGTTTTCAAAGATGCATTTGAAAGAGCAAATTCTTTTGATCAAAAGAAAGTGAGAGATGCTCTTGCAGCTACTAACATGCAAACATTCTATGGAAATATTAAATTTGCACCTGGTGGTCAGAACGTTGATAAGCCAATGGTTCTTTTCCAAGTAATGTGTGATGCTTCAGGAAGTTGTGAAAACAAAGTTGTTGCTCCATTAAAATGGGCATCCGCTAAGTTAATTCACCCAATTCCTAAGTGGTCAGAAAGATAAAATAAAATAACAAAGCCCCCTAGTCATAGGGGGCTTTTTTTTATATAACCCAAAAAAAACTTTTATGGATTTTCTTGTATTTCAATATCCAATGATAACAGTTCAAGCCTGTTTGGATGGAATTCTTTTAGGTGTTCTATTTGCATTAATTGCTTACGGAATGGCACTTCAATGGGGTGTGATGAATATAATTAACATTGCGCAAGGAGATCTTGTTATTTTGGGAGGATACATTGCATATTTTATGTATCTCTATGGTATTCACCCAGCATGGGGCGTGATTGTTGCACCAGTTATAATGTATTTTGTTGGTATAGCAATTTACAAACTCGTAATAAACAAAGTAGTAGATAGAGATTTATTTATCTCAATCTTAGCAACTTTTGGAATAAGTATCTTGTTCATGCAATTAATGAACTTTGCATTTGGAGCAGACGTTGTTCTTGCAAACTCTGGGTATGGAACAACTATGCTGTTTGATAGCAATGTCGTTTTACCTAATTCAAAAATATTTTCAGCATTCATAAGTATTTTATTTGCTGCTTGTTTAGTAATTTACATGAAAAAATCTAAGCTTGGTCGAGCGATTAGAGCTACAGCTCAAAATGCAAGAGCTGCCAAAATTTTAGGCGTTGATACAGAAAAAGTTTATGCTGCAACATTTGGTATAAATGCTGCACTTTGTGGTGTTGCTGGAGCATTAATTTCTATAACATTCACAATTCACCCCTATATGGGATTACCTTATACAATTCGATCATTTATGATTGTTATTGTTGCGGGTCTTGGAAATTTACCTGGAGTTGCAATGTCAGGTATGGGATTAGGTGTTTTTGAAGAATTTGCAGACTATATTTTAGGAACAGAATTTAGAATTGGCTCTGTATTTTTACTCTTAGTATTAATTCTTGTTTATAGAAGATTCAAACTTTCAAGAAAAAGAGAGTACCTAAAATGAAAAAAGTTGAAATTACAGATGATATTGGAAATAAAATTAAAGTTGATATTAAAAAATTTAAAGAACATTTAGACGAGTATCACTTAAATGGATCAAGCGTACATGAAGAGAATGGACATTACTTTACAGTTGACCAAAAATTTAGAAATAAAATAAATAGCTTATATGAATATGAACAAGAATAATTTGATTTTATATTCTGCTATTTTAATTTTTGGTTTAGCAGCTCCATTTTTATTTCCAGCTTTTAAAGTTCAGTTATCAATACTTTGTGTATTGATTGTTCTTGCGACTACCTGGAATATCCAAGGTGGTGAGATGGGTTATAATTCATTTGGAAATATTTTATTTTATGGTCTAGGAATGTATCTTTGTGCATCGGTTCAAGTTGGAATGTTTTTTCCATTAGCAGAATGGACTGAAAGTGGAGGTGAAAAAACATTTGTTCACACTCCTACCCAGTTTTTTCAAGGAATGGCTGTTGGTCTGGTTGTTGCAGCTATAGTTCCAACTATTGTTGCTGGTTTAATAGGATATTCTATTCTAGGTCTAAGAGGACATTACTTCGCAATTTGCACATTGGGTTTAGGTGTGGCTGCAGGTGAAATTTCTGGAGGTATAGAAATTATTGGAGCAGGTCAAGGTTTTACCACACCACCATTTCCAGATGTTGGTAGTTTAGAAGCTAGAGGAGAATTTTTTTATTTCCTGAGTTTCTTTACTTTAATTTTGACATTTATTGCAGTGCGTTCAATTTATTCTACGAGATTCAAATTAATACTTAATGCTATCAGAGATAATGAAGATAAAGCTGAGGCAATGGGTATTGAAACAATGAAATATAAAATTATTGGCTGGATGATCTCAGCTTTCTTCTGTGGATTGGCAGGTGGAATAATGGGTGGCTTAGTTGGATACATCGATTCAACAGATGTTGCATTTGATGGAAGAGAGATGGGTGTATTCATGGTGTTGATGGCAATACTTGGTGGAAAAGGAACACTTTGGGGTCCAATTATTGGCGCAACTATATTTCATATATTTAAAGAGGGTTTTTGGACATTCTTTTTAGGATGGCAGTACGTTGCTCTTGGAGTTTTGATTGTTGTAATTGTAATTTATTTCCCGGAGGGAATTATGGGATGGTTAAGAGAAAAATATCCAGAACGGTTTGGTGAAGTAGTTGATGAAAAAGATCGTAAAGCACAGGTAGAACTTAAATGAGTATTTTAGAAGTAAGCAATGTAAGTAAATCATTTGGTGGTGTTAAAGCTAATGTTGACATTTCAATGAATGTAGAAAAAGGGAAGATAGTTGGATTAATTGGGCCAAATGGTTCAGGTAAAACTACATTGTTTAATTCAATTGTAGGGACTTACCCAATAGATAATGGATCTATTAAATTTAATGGTAAAGAAGTTTCAGAGTTACCAGTCCCAGTTATTGCTAAGTTAGGACTCCTAAGAACTTTTCAACAAACAAGAATTTATGGAAAACTTAATTGTATAGAAAATATGCTTATTAGTCACAAAGGTAGTGATGCAAATTTAATGAAAATATTTTCTAAAATTCCAAAGGATTTAACTGAAAAAGCTGAAAATCTATTAAATTTTGTAGGATTATATCAAAAAAGAAAGCTAAGAGCTGGAGATCTATCTTTTGGGCAGCAAAAATTATTAGAACTGGCAATGGCTTTGATGAATGAACCAGAGATGCTACTGCTAGATGAGCCCACAGCTGGAATTAATCCAACATTAATAAATGGTATTATTGATAGATTAATTAAAGTAAATCAAGATTTTGGAATAACACTTTTGGTGATTGAACATAACATGAGAGTGATTATGCAATTAGCAGAAAATATTTTTTGTTTAGCTCACGGTAAAATGTTGGCTAATGGATCACCAGATGAAATTAAAAATGATAAACGTGTCATTGATGCGTATCTAGGAGCACAATAATGTCTAACCAATATGAAGTATTAGGAAAAGCACCAACACCAGATGATTTAAAAAAATTATCTCCAAACGAAGTTCATTTAACTATTAAAAATTTAAATGCAGGTTATGGAAAAATGGAAATTTTACATAACTTTGATTTATTTGTGAATAAAGCTCAGTCTTTATGTTTGATTGGACCTAATGGTGCAGGTAAATCTACAATTCTTCATTCAATATATGGTTTTACAAATATTTTTTCTGGCCAAATTGAACTTGAGGGAAAAGAAATTACAAATCTTACCCCAGCAGAAAAGTTAAAGTCAGTTGGTATAGCTTATATATTGCAGGATAACTCAGTATTTCCAGATATGACAGTAGAAGAAAACTTATTAATGGGAGGATACATAAAAGAAAAAACAGATGAGTCATTTGAAGAGGCTGAAAGAATTTTTGAAAAGTATGAAAGGCTAAGAAATAGAAGAAACCAACCTGCAAAAGTTTTATCTGGCGGTGAGAGAAGATTGCTAGAAATATCTAGAGCGTTAGTTATGAAACCTTCAGTACTTTTAGTAGATGAACCCTCAATTGGACTTGAACCTAGATATATTGAGATGGTTTTTGAAATATTAAGAGATCTTCAGCAAAATGAAAAAAAAACAATCATTCTAGTTGAGCAAAATGCCAAAAAAGGATTGGAGTTTGCAGATATAGGATACGTTTTGGTATCTGGGCAAACTGCAATTGCAGGTAAAGGAGATGATTTACTTCAAAATCCTGATGTTGGTAGACTGTTCCTAGGTGGATAATGATTAATAAAAATTTTTTCTTTAAAGGATATAGATCTATATTTACTCACGATAGTCCAGCTATAGCTCTTACTTGTTGCTTTATAGCTATAGGAGCTCTATTTAAAAATTTAGGTTTTAATATTCAGGAAAGTATCTTTTCAACTGTTTTAACTTATGCTTTACCAGGTTCACTAGTGATGGCTGAGTCCATGTTAATTGGAGCTTCTTTATTAAATATTTTTTTGGCGGTTTGGATTGTTAATGCAAGACTTTACCCTATGGCTGTATCTTTATTTCCGTTAATGATGCACAAAAGTCAACCTAAGTGGAAGTATTACTTTTCTTGTCATTTCATTGCAATTTCAGCATGGCTAATCATGAAAAGCAATTATAAAAACATTCCAAAAAAACATAGAATTGATTATTGGATTGGTATTGGAAGCGCAACAGTAAGTGTATCAGTAATTGGAACATTTATAGGTTTCTCTTGTTCAGAATATTTGAATAAAGATATGATGTTGGGTTTAGCAATTCTTAATCCAGTTTATTTTTTATGTATGATGATTGGGGCATCTAAAACTATTCCAGTTACGTTGTCTGTTTTGCTTGGAACAATTTTGGGACCACTATTTTATTTATTCTCACCTGAGTGGTCAATTTTGTTAGCAGGTATAATTGGTGGAACTGTAGCTTATCTATTAGGAGAGCACATTGTCAGCTAATATCGTTTACGCAATACTTGTTACCTCCTTAGCAACATTTTTATCTAGGTTTTTAGGTGCTATTACATCTGAAGGTATAAGAGAAACATCTAAACTTTTTAAGTGGTTTAATTGTTTGGCCTATGCAACCTTGGCAGCCCTAATAGCCAGAACTATAATTTTTCCTGCTGGTGCTTTGGTAGATGCTAGTTATTCAAGTAGATTTCTTGTTGTGCTTTTATCTTTAGTTATTTTTTTTATTTCAAAGAAGAACTTTGTTTATCCTACAATTTTCTCAGCTATTTGTATGGCAATAATTAACAATTATATC
>CACJIJ010000017.1 GCA_902593445.1 uncultured Pelagibacteraceae bacterium | reverse complement strand
TAAAGCTATTCTATTAAATACTTGGTTAATTAATGTTGATTGAGTTAGCATCTCGCTCATTGCAAATAAACCAACTACTACCGGTATAAAACCAATCCCTTCAGTTAATTCATTAATTCCAAAAGTAAATCGATCAATTGAAGTCATGAAATCTTTACCTACTGTTGAAATTAAAATTCCAAATGCACCTGCAATCAAATTCTTAATTGGACTTCCCTCTCCTATTGATGCAAGCATCGTTAAACCAAAAATAGCTAATGCAAAATATTCTGGTTGACCAAATTCATAAGCAAGTTGAGCCAAAATAGGTGCGAAAAAGACAAGAATAATAACGCTAAAAATACCCCCAACTGTACTAGAAACAGTTGCCATTCCTAATGCCCTTCCAGCCTCTCCCTTTTGTGCTAAAGGATACCCGTCTAAACAAGTAGCTGCAGCAGCTGGAGTTCCAGGTGTATTAATCAGAACTGCAGTTATTGCACCTCCATAAGTACCTGCACAATAAATCGAGGTTAACAATACAATTGCTGATAATGGATCAAGTGTCATTGTAAAAGGTAAAATTAATGCTCCACCAGTTGTTGGTCCTAAACCAGGTAGAACACCTAATATCAAACCAAACAAAGTTCCAAAAAATAAAACTAACAATAGCTTTGAGCTAAACAAAGGAGCCATCATTAATAATAAATTGTCCATCTAGCTATAATAAATATTGGTTATAATTCCAGGTGGAAACCTTAGACCCAGAATTGTTTCAAAAAAAATAAATACTAAGACTGGAAAAATAATTCCAACAAGTAATAAATAAAATATTCTTTTTTCTCCCCAATAATAGGAAACAAAAATAGATAAAACTGAAATTGCTAAAAAGAAATCTAAAGTTTTTGAAATCACCACAAAAATAAAAAAACTTAAAAGTGTTAAAAAGAATGATTTAGGTAATTTTTTTTCAACTTTCCAAGGATTTTTGGTTGCTAAATAATAAATTAGTAAACTCATTACTATTATTAAAATCAAAAGTGCCTTTGGAAATGTTGCTGGTTGAATTCCTCTATTTAAAATAGGAGGAACAATATCAAATGTAAAAGTAGTGATTAATAATGCTATAGAAATTAAAATAATTACCAAACAGACTTTAAACTCTTCTCTAAAAAAAAAGGGCAAACTTTTGTTTGCCCTTTTTTGTTTTCGTACATTTTTCATATGCAAATGTACTTTTAATTAGATTAGTTAATATAACCTAATGCTTTAAGCTGAGCAGTCATTTCTGTAAGCATTTCTTCCATTTGCTTACCCCACTCGTCAGCACCAACTACACTAGTGTCATCAAGACCAATTTCAGTTAAGAAATTTTTGTAATAGTTGTGGCTCATAGCTTTCATCATTCCAGCTTCTAATTGTTTTACTCTGTCTGCTGGAGCACCTTTTTTTGTTACGAAACCTCTAACAGTAGATAAAGAAACAGGTATACCTAACTCTTTTGCTGTTGGAGAGTCTCCAATTTTAGCCATTCTATTGTTTGCTAATACAACTGAAACACAAAGTTTACCTTCATTAATTTCAGTCAATGCTTCACCTAAGTTTAAAACACCTACATCAATATCTCCTTTGATAAGGTTAGTTTTAATTGGAGCAACACCTTTGTAAGCAACGATAGTTGGATCTTTTAATCCACCTTTTTTAGTAAATGCGATTGCACTAACATCGTCAATACCACCAGTATGAGTAGTTCCATATTTTAGTGATTTTGATTTTTGTGTGCTTATAAATTTCTTAGCATCTTTGATATCGTTTTTACAATTAACAACAAATAATTGAGGATCATCAGTTCCTCTTGCAAGTGGTTGCATATCGCTCAACTTAACTTTAGTTTTACCTAAAGCCATAGATACAGCATGACCTGTAGTCCAAGTTAAAGTATGATTTCCATCAGCTGGTAAAGACATCATGTAGTCCATAGATGCTGCTCCACCACCACCTTTTTTGTTTACTAATTGCATATCCTGTTTAAGAACTCTTCTTGCTCTTAATAACATCATTCTAGTAGTAACGTCAGTTCCACCACCAAAACCAGCGTGTGTAATTGCTTGTATTGGGTGACCATCAGCTTTAGCTGATGTGATCATTAATGGAAGAGCCACAACAAAAAATTCAGTTACTAGGAAAGCAGCTGCTAAAAATAGTTTAAAGCTTTTTTTCATTATTTCCCTCTTATTTAGTTAATTTATATTTAATAATTTAAACATAATCTGATACAAAACGTAAAGAAAAAAATGCCTGAAAACAAATCTAACATTGCTGTTCTTCTTGGTGATCCAGCGGGGATCGGACCAGAGTTAGTTTCAAAGCTTTTAAAAGATGAAATGACTACAAAAGCAAACATAGTCATCATTGGTGAGAAACAAGTATTTGAAAGTGGAAATAGTATCACAGGAATCTCACATAATATAGAAATTGTTGAAAATTTTGATGAAATAGATTTTGATAAATCAAATAGATTTTTATTAGATATTTCTAAAGGAAAAAATCATAAATATAAAATAGCAGAACCATCAAAAGAGTCTGGTGAAAGTGTATTGGAAGCTTTAGATTTAGCTTTAACTCTTGCTAAGGAAAAAAAAATAGATGCAATTAATTTTGCGCCAATGAATAAGACAAGTTTAAAACTTGGAGGAAATAAACATTCAGATGAATTACAGTTAATGGCTGAAAAACTTGAAGTGAATAGTTTTTGTTGCGAATTTAATGTGATTGATAATTTTTGGACAGCAAGAGTAACTTCTCATATTCCAATTAAAGAAGTTGCTCAACATGTTACTAAAGAAAATATTTTGAAGCCTATAAAATTAATAAATCAGGTTATGGAGTTGAATGGTGTAAAGAAACCTAGAATTGCCATTCAAGCTTTAAATCCACACGCAGAGTTTGGCACAGAGGAAAAAGATGAAATCATTCCTGCGATTGAAGAAGCAAAAAAACTTGGCTACAATGTTGATGGTCCATTGCCATGCGACACATCCTTTGTAGTAGCCTACAAAAATAAAAACCATGATTGTATGGTTGGTATGTATCATGATGCACTTCAATCTGGTCTTAAGGCATTTGGTTTTGACAGAGGAGTAACAGTTCAAGGTGGATTAACTGTACCAGTAACGACTACTGCACATGGATCTGCATTTGCAATTGCTGGAAAAAATGAAGCTAACTTAGCTCCAATTTTAAATTCATTTAAAATTGCATTATCAATGGCTGAAAATAAAAAGAAGTTAAGCTAAGCTTTAAATTAAACCAGCATCTACTGTAAAATTTTGTTTAGTACATCCTGATGAAACATCTGATGCTAAATATAAAACCATTTTTGAAACATCCTCAGGTAATATTTGTTTTTTAAGACACTGTTGATCTAAAATTTCTTTTTTAAATTTTGGATTTAACCATAATTTTGACTGTCTTTTAGTTGCAACCGATCCAGGTGCTATGGAGTTAATTCTAATATTATATTGTCCTAAATCTCTAGCTAAAGATTTGGTTAAACCATAAATTGCAGCTTTTGCTGTGCTGTATGCTGGAAACATGACAGCTCCTCTAATCCAACTAACTGAACCTAAATTTATTATTGATCCACCTTTGTTTTTAATCATGCTTTTTTTAACTGTTTGAATAGCAAATAAATAGTGCTTTAAATTTATTGCCATTCTTTCATCCCAGTATTTTTCTGTAACTTCCTCAAGAGTATGCCTTTGATCATTTGAAGCGTTGTTAACTAAAATATCAATTGTTCCCTTCTTTTTAATAATGTTCTGAATAAGAGTTTTGTATTTTTTTATATTTTTAATATTACAGAATTGAAAAGTAGGTATTTTTTGTTTTTTCTTTTTAATTTTTGAAATTAATTTTTCAGCTCCTTTTTTATCTATATCAAAAAAATAAACCTCAACACCTTGTTCACAAAGGTGTTCGACAATTGATGCGCCAATACCAGATGCTCCACCTGAAACTAATGCGCGTTTATCTTTTAAATCAAAATATTCAACTTTCATTTAAATAAGAATTTATAATTAATTTAATATTTTTTTTATTTCTTCTAAAGTAAAAGGTTTTGGTTTCTTGCAAGTTGTCTTTATTTCTTGCGGAATACCTGTTTGAGACGCTCTCATTGTTGAGTCTATGATATCTAAAACATGCAAAGAAAGCTCTCCATTACATCTATGTTCCAAATTATTTTCAATTGCATAAGCCATCTCTGACAGACCAGCTCCTCTATAATTTGCATTTGTTGGAGATTCATTTGCTCTTGAGCTTTGACTTTTAATATTAATTCTTCCTAAAGGCATCATATCTGTTTTATGTTCACCCCAATTACCGCCAGCGGTTACTGAAACAAAAGCAGATCCTCCAAACATATTTGGATCAGGAACAATAATTGATCCTTTATTACCATAAAGCTCTATATGGTTTCTTTGATGAGCAACCACATCAAAAGATAAAGTTATCTGTATGATACAATCATTTTCGAATTGTATAGTTGCAAGATAAGTCGTTGGAGTTTCTACTTTAAATTTTTGATCTTTTTTTGGACCTATTCCAATTTCTCTTTCTTCAAAGACTTTTGTACATCTTCCTTGGACTTGTTTTGCTGGACCAATTAGATTTACTAATGCTGTAAGATAATATGGTCCCATATCTATTACAGGGCCACCTTCGTTTTCAGCAAACCAAGGTTCTGGATTAGGGTGATATGATTGAACTCCTGGGAAAGCAAAAATTGCATTACCTAATTTTATTTCTCCAATCACTCCATTATCAATTAGCTCCCTAGTTTTTTGGATACCTCCACCCAAAAAAGTATCAGGTGCATTTCCAATATAAAGATTTCTTTCTTTAGCGAGCTCAACTAATTTTTTCCCATCTTCAAAATTAACAGCCATAGGTTTCTCGGCATAAGAATGCTTACCATTTTCTAAGGCCATTTTTGAAACTTCAAAATGTGCTCTAGGAATTGTAAGGTTTAGTATTATTTCAATCTCTTTATCTTTTAAAAGTTCTTCAACAGTTACTGCTTCAATATTATAATGGATTGCACACTTTTTTGCTGTTTCCATGTTGATATCAGCACATTTAATAATCCTAATATTATTGAAATACTCTTGAGCTCTAAAATAAGTTTCTGAAATATGACCACAGCCTATTAGGCCTACTTTAAATACCTTGTTCATAAAGGGCTAAATACCTTGTCTTTGTTTGCCTTTTCCTTCTTTATAAAGTTTTAAAGCTTCTTCATTTTCCTTAGTTGTTGGAATTTCTAAAGTTGGACTATCCCAAAAAGATGAGCCTTCAACCCATTTATATGCATGAGTTTTAATTGAAATAACATAAGTCACATCAGATGCTTTTGCTCTTTTAAATGCAGCCTCAAGATCTGATATTGAGGTAACGTGTTCAGATTTTGCACCCATACTTTCTGCATGTTTTGCAAAATCTACATCAACTAAACCAGGTGTATTAGAACTCTTTAATAAGTTGTTGTACTCTTTACCACCTTTGAATAATTGCAATCTATTAATAACTGCAAAACCTCCGTTATCACAAACAATTATAATCAATTTATTTTTTGTGATTACTGAAGAATAAATATCAGTATTATTTAATAAATAAGATCCATCTCCTACAAAAGAAATTACTTCTTTATCTGGATTTGCCATTTTAATTCCTAAAGCTCCAGATATTTCATAACTCATACAACTAAAACCCCATTCTGTTTCATGAGTATTGAGTTCTCTTGGTCTCCAAACTTGAATTACCTCACCAACCAAACCTCCTGCAGCCGTAACCGCAATATCTGTTGGATCAGAATTTCTATAGATTGCACCAATTGCTTGGACATAACTTGGGACTTCCTGATTAGTTGGAGCGCTCTCTTTATCTATATGTTCATTCCATGACTTAAGCTCAGTTTGAGATTTTTTATTCCAATCTTCTCCTGCTTTCCAATCACCTAAAGCTTGAGAAAGTTCAGTTAATGAAACTTTTGCATCTCCAACAACTGCTTGTGCTAAATGTTTGTTGGCATCATATCTTGATACATTAATAGAAACTAATTTGAAATTTTCGTTTTCAAAATTTGCCCAAGATCCTGTTGTAAAATCAGCAAGCTTTGTTCCAACCGCAATAGCAAGATCAGTTTCTTTAGCTAATGTGTTTGTATTTTTTCCTCCCAGTCCTCCAATTTGACCTGCGTAATGAGAATGATCTCTCTTCATTGTTGAATAACCCATTACAGTTTGTGTAACTGGAATATTATGTTTGATTGCAAACTGACTTAATTCTTCCATTGCATCTGAATAAAAAACTCCACCACCAGAAATTATAATTGGATTTTTAGATAACTTAATTTTTTCTGCTGCCTCTTTAATTTGAAATTCATCTGGTCTTGGTCTACGAATTGTGTGAACTCTTTCTTGAAAAAACTCCTCTGGATAATCAAAAGTTTGGCCTTGAATATCTTGACTTAACGCAATACATGCAGGACCACAATCTGCAGGATCTAACATTGTTTGAACTGCTATTGGAAATGATTGAATTATTTGTTCAGGTCTTGTGATACGATCAAAATATCTTGTTACAGGTTTAAAAGCATCGTTTGCAGTTGTACTTGGGTTGTTAAAATGTTCAACTTGTTGCAATACTGGATCTGGCATTCTGTTTGCATAAGTGTCTCCAGGTAAAAATAAAATTGGTAGCCTGTTACTCATAGCAACTGCAGCAGCTGTAACCATATTTGTCGCTCCAGGTCCAACAGAGGATGTTGCTACGAAAATTTGTTGTCTTCTTTTTGCTCTAGCATAGCCAATACCTGTAAGAGCCATATTTTGTTCATGATGCCCTCTATATGTTGGAAGTTCTTTTTGATTTTCCTCTAGTGCTTGACCTAAACAAGCTACATTTCCATGTCCAAAAATTCCAAAGACACCAGGAAAGAGTGGTTCTTTTTTGCCGTTAATTAATATTTTCTGAGCAATTAAATATTTAACTATCGCATGAGCACAAGTGAGGGTAATTTTTTTCATAAATATGTTTATCTTTTAATATGTATAGTGTTTATATATAATTCTATTTATAAATTAAAAAACCTAATTAAGTAAACTTAAAAATAAATTCTATGTACGAAAAATTTGGACAATTCATTGATGGTAAATGGCAACAAGCTGAAAAAAAAGAAACTTATGATGTAATCAACCCTGCAACTGAAGAGGTGATTGGAAAAGCTTCGAAAGCTTCATCTATTGAAGTACAAAAAGCATTAAAGTCAGCAGAAAAAGGTTTAGAAGTTTGGAAAAATACTGCGCCATGGCAAAGAGCGTATGTGCTTAGAAAAATTGCTGATCTAATGAGAGAAAAAAAAGATATTATTGCAAAATGGTTAACTCTTGAAGTTGGAAAACCTCTTGCAGAAGCAGTTGGTGAGGTTGGAGGTGGAGCTGATATTTTTGAATGGAATGCTGAAGAAACAAAAAGAATTTATGGTCAAACTCAACAAAGTAGATTTCCAGATACAAGGGTTCATGTTTATTATCAGCCTGTTGGTGTTGTTGCAGCATTAGTTCCGTGGAATTTTCCAATAGTTTTAGCATCTAGAAAAATTTCTACTGCCTTAGCTGCAGGATGTTCAGTAATTTGTAAACCAGATGTGATTACTCCTGGTGCTGTAATGGAATTAGTAAACATTTGCAAAGAAGCTGGTGTACCAGATGGTGTTGTTAGTCTTTTATCAGGTGATCCTGCTGAAATATCAAATGAATTAATGGAGTCTGATATAATTAAAAAAGTTTCAGTTACTGGATCAACTAGAGTAGGTAAAATTATTTTAAAAAAAGCAGCTGATAAAGTTCAAAGAGTTACTATGGAGCTAAGCGGACACTCACCTTTTATTGTATGTGAAGATGTAGATATGAACAAAGTAGCTGATATAGCAATAACTGGTAAATTTAGAAATAACGGTCAGGTCTGTATTTCACCTAATAGATTTTATATCCAAGAAAATAGAAAAGAGGATTTTGTTAATGCTTTTATAGAAAGGGCAAAAAAATTAAAAATTGGAAACGGTATGGACGAAGGTGTGGATCTTGGACCTTTAACTACCGCTAAAAGATTGGAAGAAATAGAAAAACTAGTTGAAACTACTAAAAAAGAAGGAGCAAAAGTATTAATGGGTGGACAAAGACCTTCTGGATTCAACAAGGGATATTATTATGAACCAACAGTCTTTGATGATGTTAAAGATAATTTTACAATTATGAGAGAAGAGCCTTTCGGTCCACTAGTTCCAATTTTAACTTTTAAAACTTTTGATGAAGTAATTGAAAGAGCAAATGATAATGACTTAGGATTATGTAGTTATTTATACACTAACTCTATGGATAAAGCTCACATTGGATCTGAAAAATTAGAGTCTGGTTGTGTTGCAGTGAATACTGGAGTTGTTGCTATTGCTGAGGCACCTTTTGGAGGAATAAAACAAACTGGTTATGGTCGTGAAGGTGGTTCAGGAGCGATAAAAGATTATCTAAATGTGAAATACACTCACATGGGATTAAAAATCTAAAAAATGAGAAAAAATAAAATCAAACAAATGATGAAGGAAGGTAAGCCTGTTATTAACGGCTGGTGTGCGATTCCAAGTACAGCCTCTGTCGAAGCAATGGCTCATCAAGGTTGGGACTCTTTAACTATCGATATGCAGCATGGATTAGTAGACTACAGTAACGCGCTTCCTATGCTTCAGACAATATCCACAACAGATGTAACTCCTTTAGCCAGAGTTAACTGGAATGAACCAGGTCAAATTATGAAAATCTTAGATGCTGGTTGTTATGGAATTGTTTGTCCAATGGTAAGTAATAAAAAAGAGGCAGAAAATTTTGTTCAAGCATGCATGTATCCACCAGATGGCTACAGAAGTTTTGGACCTATTCGTGGTTTAATTTATGGTGGAGCTGATTATGCAGATCACGCTAATGAAGAAATATTAAAATTAGCAATGATAGAAACAAAAGAGTCTCTAGAAAATCTAGATGAGATAATGTCTACAGCAGGTGTCGATGGTATTTATATTGGTCCAGCAGATTTAAGTTTAGCAATAGGTGAAAAACCTGGTTTTGATAGGTCAGAGACTACAAAAGCTTATTCTGAAATTTTAAGAATTCTAGAACATGCTAAAAAAAATAATATTTTTGCAGGAATTCATAACGGTACTACAGAATATGCTACCAAGATGATTGAAAAAGGTTTTGATTTTGTAACTATAGCGTCTGATTTAAGAGCTTTGAGTGCTGGAGCTAAAGCCACTGTAGATAAAATGAAGGGTTCTTTATCAAAAAAAGACGATAACTCAACTTACTAATCAAGTTGTTCTAAAAATTCCTCGAATTGTTTTTTTTCTAAATTAGTAGATTGTTTTTTTCCTGGAAATTTTCCATTCATTGAATCTTTTTTAAAAGCCTTCAGAGCATTTACTCTTTCTAGTTTTATTTCATTTCTAAGTCTCAATAAATTTCCATATGCTTTTGAATGTCTTGGGGGATTTTCTGAATCGCCACAGATATCTTCCATAAATAAATACATTACATCAGCATTTTTACCTGAACCTAATGAAACTGTAACTATATCTGTACGCTTTGAAATTTCACCCATTACATTTTCAGGTATTACTTCACACTCAGCCGAAAAAGCACCTGCGTCTTCTAATCTTTTAAACTTTTGAAAAAGTTCGTAAGCTTCATCAGCAGTTTTACCAACTGCTCTTAAGCCACCAATCCAAGTAGATTTTCTTGGAACTAAACCTAAATGCCCCATTACTGGAATATCTTCCTTAGCCAGCATTTCAACTATGTCCATACTTCTTGGTGTCATAACTGCGTCGGCTCCATTCTCTAATGCTTTAAAAGCTCCACGCATAATATCTTCTGCAGTTACAAACTCATTTAACACCAAAGCAGCTGTTAAAAATAAATTTTTTGAACCCTCTCTTACAGGAATTACGTTTTTTGCATTTGATATAATCATATCAAAGCCTGCCTTTTCAGCTGCATTGGCTTCTTCAACAGTATTCGCTGTAACTTGTGTAAATTTTCTTTTTCCTTTTGCTGCTTTTAAATCCCAAACAGTCAAAGTTCTTTTTGCAGGTTTAGCAGCCCACGTATAGATATTCTTCATTTAACACCTTTATAAAGAATATCTCTCCTATCAATAAATTCCTCAAAGGTTTTAATGGTAACTACTGAAGGTAAAATAAATATAGATCTTTTGTCTCTCTCGTTTCTTATAATTCTAAAATAACCTTTTTTAATCGCTGTATCGATATAAACGTTCGAGGTCAAATATGATTTCTCGATTACTTTAAGTAATTGATTTTTAGTAATTGATTTATTTTTGTAATAAGCAAGCATAACCATATGCAACATTATCCAATGTTGTGGAGTTAAGGAAAACCAATTCAATAATTCATTAGCTAATCTTCCTTCAAAATCTCCAAGTGATATTTCTGCTAATTGAATTCTTTTTTGAGTAAGTTTTGGAATTTTTTTTTGTTCTTCGAAGTGCTTAGGATACTTGAACTGTCTTTTCATTTAAATAAATTTAAACTCATTGAGTTTTCTATTCAATACTATTTTTACTTAATAGTTCTTTATAAATGTTATTTACTCTATGTACCTCAGTAGCAGTATTAAAATAACCTTCATATTCTATTTCTTCAGGCGTGACATCAAAATGATAGTGTCCAGCGTCTTTATCATGTTCATAAGAATGAAAGTGAGTATGTTCACCAGACTCTCTTAAATTTAATTCCCCTCCAGTAGGATCTCCAGTCCAAAGAACTGTATAACACTGTAACTTTGGACCAACAGGTTCATAAAATTGAAGAAAATCTTTTACACATTTCATTTGTTTTGGATCATAGTATTCATGCTTGATATCTTTATAATCTGGTTGAACATGAGATCTTACTTTTCCCTCTAGAATTCTAAATACACCAGCAAGAGCAATCTGTTCATTTGCTTTAAGATTTAAATTATTTGACAATGAAGACCTCATTGCTTGTGGTAATGAACCTTGATCTCCTGATCTTCCTTTGATTTTTATTTTAATTACTTTTCCTTGTTTACCATCAGTATAATAAATGTTTCCAAGTCCACCATGTTTTCTTGCGCTATATTTTTCAACAATACATTTTTTATCAGGACTTACTCTTGCAATTATAGATCTAGACTCATCAGTAACTAAATTTTCATTAATTACTAATTCACCACAGTGACCATCCAAACACGACATTGCACCAGATCCTGCACCTAAAGCATAAGATTTTTCTGATCCGATCATTTTTGAAATTTCTTCGTAATCAAATTCTGCACCAATAAAATTAGGATCATGCATGTATGGCTCTCCACCAACATCTATGATTTTTTGGTTGCCGCTTATTCCTTCAGATGGACAATCCCATTCACGAAGATTAGGACAATCTACAACTTCTACTTCAACATTTTTAAAATTTTCTGAAAGTCCTTTTTTTAATGCAATCGCTATATCTTCAAGTGAATGATTTGTGAAAGTTCCTTTTTCTATTTTTAATTGCATGGTGTTAATAAGCTATAATTTATTTTGCATATTGTCTATAGATAATATATATAATTTCTATACATAAATAATTTAAAAAAGGTAACGATGATAAATAAAGATTTAAATGTAGCCGTATTAGGTGCAGGTGCTATGGGATGCCTGTTTGGAGGATTGCTAGCTGAAAAAGGTTTAAATGTAACTTTAATTGACGTTTGGAAAGAACACGTAGATGCAATTAACAAAGATGGTTTGAAAATGGATGGCCATGGAGGAGATCGTATAATCAAAGTAAAAGCTACTTCAGATCCATCGTCGTTAGATAAAATGGATGCAGTGATTGTTATGTGTAAAGCAACTGCATTAGAACCAGCATTAAACAGTATTAAAAATATTATTGGTGAAAAAACAGTCTTCATGTCATTTCAAAATGGAATTGGTCATGAAGCAATTATTCAAAGTATTGTGGGTAATGAAAAAGTAATTGGTGGGACAACTACTCAAGCTTCAAACATTTTAGGACCAGGTCATATAATGAATCATGGTTCGTTACCATCTTGGATTGGTGAGTACGAGGGAGGAATTACTGATAGAATTAAAGAAATAGCAGATACTTTTACAGCACATAATCTTGAAATGATTGCTGCAGAAGATGTAAAGAAAAGAAAATGGATGAAGCTTTTTGCTTTAACAGCAATTGGACCATTATCTGCAATTTTTGATCTTCATCATACTGATTTATATATAAATAATAAAGCAAACGAAGTATCTCGAGGATTGGGTAAAGAAATAATTTTAGAAACTAGGGAAGTTGCACTTGCTGATGGTGTAAATGTGTCCGAAGATGAATGCTTATTTATGTTCAATAAAATTGTAGACTCAATGCAAACTAACAAGTCATCTATGGCTTTTGACGTTCAATACAAGAGAAAAACCGAAATAGATTTTATTAGTGGTGCAGTTTCAAAAATAGGTAAAAAACATGGTGTAAAAACACCTTTAAATGATCTTATGTATAAAATGATTAAAGTGAAAGAAGGTATGTACAGCTAAATGCTCAGTACAAATAAATTAAAAAAAATCAAAAGTAACTTTCCTGTTTTAGTTGGAGACAACGTTGTTTCAAAAAAAATCTGTAATTTATTAATTAAAGAAATAAGCAACTCAAAATCATTTGATGATATGATTATGGGAGGTAGAAGCAGGATTAATAAAGGTTCAAAAAATTTTAATTTATATATTAAAAATTCAGTTAACTCTGCAAAACTTTTTAAGCTTTTTAATAGTAAGTCTTTTTATAAAAAAATTGAAAATCTTTTTACAAAAAATTTTAAGAATGGATCATGGGTAAATTTACATAAACCAAAATCATTTAATCCTAAAAAGTTCACTATAAAAAAAAAATTAAATTCTAGTGAATTAAAAAAAATGTTGGGTAACAACTATACAAATCCTAAAGTAAATTTAGATATAGACTTTTCGGTATCAAAGGGAGGGTATAGATTGAGACCTCATCGGGATGATATAACTAGATTATATAATTTCTTAATTTATTTAACAGACATTCCAAAAAAGAATGGTGGGTCTCTCACAATTTATAGAAAAAAAGCAAAAAAAAATTTAAGAAAAAGCTTTAGAAGATTTCCAAAAATAACCGAACTTGAAATAGTGAAGTCTTTTACGCCAAAAAAAGGAACTGTTGTTTTTTTTCAGTCTACTCCAAATTCCTATCATGGCGTGAAGCGGTTTATAGAAAGAAATTGTCCAAAACGTTTTTTCATTTATGGAAGTTATGCCTTAAATAAACCGGTTATATGGAATTACAAAGGGATTTCATATTATCCGCACATAATTAGCACCAAAAAAAGAATGTTAACCTCTTTTCATGATGCGAACTATTTAACCACAGCACCAAAAGATTGAAATATTGTTAATGATAAAATAAATTTTAATGATGACAAATAGTCTTCAAAAAAAATTATATGAGAATGGGTACTTGATTGTTAAAAATGTACTTAACTTTAGAAGAGACTTAAAACCAATTCTAAATGATATGGAATTTGTTATGGATTGTCTCATCCAAAAATATGCAAAAAAAAGAGATGTAAAAAAAGTTCTTAATTTCGATTTTAAAAAAAAATATTCTTATATATCAAAGCTTAATATTTATGATTTGGATCAGTATTTTAATACCCGATTGCCAAGAGACCACGTAAAAAAAGATAGTGATTATTTTGCTACTCAATCATTATGGAATTTAATTACTAATAAAAAAATTTTGGATGTTGTAGAAAAAATTTTAGGTAAAGAAATAATGTCTAACCCTGTTCAAAATACTAGAATTAAACAACCTGAAAAAAAATTACCTGAGGGATCAATTCATGATGGTTTAAGCGGCAGAACACCATGGCATCAAGATGCTGCTGTTTTAAATTCAAGAGGACAAAAATTAACTGACATGGTTACTGTATGGATCCCTTTTACTAAAACAACTAAGAAAAATGGATGCATGATTACAGTAAAAAAGATAAATAAAATGGGATTATTAAATCATGTATCAGGATACAGAGGGCAAGTAGAGTTAAAAAATAGTAAATTACTTGATGATATGGAGCATATTTATTTAGAAGCAAATGTTGGAGATGTAATATTATTGCATAAACATTCTATACATTGCTCTTTACCAAACAGATCAAATGATTTTAGGATAAGTGCTGATCTTAGATATAATGTTGCTGGACAACCATCAGGTAGAGAACCACTTCCAAATTTTTATGTAAGAAGTAAAAATAAAAAAAATCTCAAAGTTCAAAACTTTAAACAATGGTTATCTCTATGGGAAAAGGCAAAAGAAAAATGTATACCAAGAAAATATGCCTTTAAATATCCACTTCCAACGTATAAAAATAATAAAAGAGACTTATCTAATTTAGTTTAATATTTATAAATAATTAATGACTAAAATTTTAATTACTGAATTCATCAACCAAAATAGTTTAGAAAATTTAAATAAAAAATTTGATGTTAACTACGATGAAAAATTATGTGAAGATGGAAAAGAAATAATAAAAATAATTAGAGACTATGATGGTCTAATTGTAAGAAATAAAACTCAAGTAAATTCAGATATTTTAAAAAATGCATTTAAATTAAAATTTATTGGAAGGTTGGGTGTTGGTTTGGACAATATTGATACAGAATATTGCA
Organism: uncultured Pelagibacteraceae bacterium; assembly: GCA_902593445.1. GTDB lineage: Bacteria > Pseudomonadota > Alphaproteobacteria > Pelagibacterales > Pelagibacteraceae > Pelagibacter. Next base: position 19,792 of record CACJIJ010000017.1, on the reverse strand, counting down.
AAAATAAAAATATTCATGTTCAGCCAGCTACAGGAATGAATGCAGACTCTGTTGCAGAATATGTTGTTTCTTCATCAATGTCTCTTATAAAAAAAATCCCAATGTTTCATAATGGAACTATCAAGGGTGAATGGCCAAGAACAACAATTAAGTCAACAGAAATAAAACAAAAGAATTTAGGAATAATTGGATTTGGCACAATTGGAAAAAAAGTTGCTGAATATTCTTCAAAAAATGGTTTAAAGATTTTAGCCTACGATCCTTATATTAAGGAATTAAATGATAAAGAAATTGATGCTAAATTATCAAGTTTAAATGAGATATATGAAAAATCAGATATCATTTCAATACACCTACCTTTAACAGATGAAACCAAAAATATGATAAATAAATCGTCATTTTCTCAAATGAAAAATAAACCGATTATAATAAATACTTCTAGAGGAAGCGTCATAAATGAAAGTGATTTAATTGAAGCTTACAATAAAAATAATATTTCTGGCTTTGCTCTAGACGTGTTTGAAAAAGAACCAATAAAGAGTGAATTTTATAACAAAATAAAACCAGGTATGAATTGTATATTAACACCTCATATTTCTGGTGTAACAACTGAGTCAAACATTAGAGTAAGTGACTTTATAGTTAAAAAAATTACTGATTTTTTTAATTAATTATTTCTTCTAGATTTATTAATCGACCTTGTTTTATTGACTGCTCTGCAGCCTCTCCCACAGCAACAGCAATTAAACCATCTTCTAATGAAACCTCTGGATCTGAATTATTTTCAATAGCTTTCAAAAAAGCTAAGTGTTCGTAGTAAGTAGATCCATGATGGTGGCCGGCCTCAAGAATTTTTTTATCTACTTCAATATTTTCAACATGTGTTTTGCCATCTCTCATCCCAATTCTTATATTTGATGAGGTTTTACCTGAGTCATCGGAGGGCACTGAAGTTTCAATTTTTCCTTTATTTCCAGTGGCTACAAGCTCTTCTTGCATGTCAGAATTTTCTGCAAACATACAAAGCTCAAGCAAACTTCTTGCTCCATTTTCAAAATTTACAATCACATAGGCATTATCAATGATGTCTGGCTTTTTTCCATTATACACTTCATCTAAATGGTTAACGTCTTGACCACCACTTGCGTAAACACTAAGTGGCTTACTTTGGATGATCAATCTCATTAAATCAAAGAAATGGCAGCATTTTTCAACAAGTGTACCACCAGTATTTTCTTCAAAACGATTCCAATCATTTACTTTTTTTAAAAAAGGAAATCTATGTTCCCTTATAGTTAAAGTCTTTAAATCACCAATTTTGTTATTATGAATTTCATTAATAAACTTTGAAACTGGCGGCATATATCTATACTCCATCGCAGTCCAAAATACTGAAGGATAATCTTTTGTAAGTTTTTTTATTTCTAAACAATCTTTTGTATTAGTACATAATGGTTTTTCTACTAATATGTGTTTTTTAGTTTTGATTACATCTTTCAAGATTTCTAAATGAGTAAAGTTGGGGGATGAAATTAAGTATACATCAACAATATTTTTTTCAATCATTTCTAAATGATTTTTAAAACAAAAAATTTTTGTTTTTAGAATTTCTTTACACTGATTTAATGAATCTTCATGAGGATCAGCAAGTGCAACTACTTCAGCATTATCAATTAATGATATATTTAAAATATGTTCTCGAGCCATTGTCCCTGCTCCAATAATTCCATATTTTATTTTTTTCATATTCTGTTTGTATCAGTTTAATTTAAAAACTTAATCAATACTTAGCCCGCTTGGCACTTTATCTGGTTTACCTAGCGGTCTCTGATTTCCACTTCTGCCAGTTAAAGATTTGAGAAAAGAAACAAGTTCATCAATTTCTTTATCATTCAATTCTATAGGCTGTATGTCAATGCTTGATAGAATTCTGTCTTGTTCTCTTTTGTCTGAAAAAGTTACAAAATCAATTTCTTCTAACCAAGGTGCTTTAGGTAAATTTGCATATTCGGGTTTCCAATTTTTATTCATTTTTATTGGATTTAAATGATGTTTAATTATTGATTTTAAAGTTGGATAAGCACCATTATGACCGTAAGGTGCAGTTAAAGAAACATTTCTAAGTGCAGGTGTTTTAAATTTATACATGTCATCCAAATCATCTGTTTCAACCATCCTTCCAACATCACGTGCATAAGGATCAAAAGGCCTTGTCCTTCCAGGCCCAAATTGAGGAATTCCTATTGAATGAAATTTTTGATCTGACAACAAAGATCCTGAATGACAAGAACTACAGTTTGCTTTTCCATAAAATAAGTTCATACCATTTATTTGCTTTAAAGTTAAAGCTTGTTTATCTCCATTTAAATATTCATCAAAGGGAGAGTCGAAAGATGTCCATTCATGAATTTCAAAAGCTGCAATTGAATTTACTATATGTGTAATATTTATATCTAAAGCATTATCAACATCCTCAAATGCATGTTTAAACATTTCAACATACTCGGGAATTCCTCTTATTCTATGAGTGATTACAGGCCAAACTCTATCTATTCTCATACTGTCTTTACCAACTTTCGAAACAAGTCCTATAATTTCATTTTCACCTGGATTTCCAGCCATTTCAAATTGTCTTGTCATTGGGAATAAAGCTTGTACCGCAACTATATTATCAAGCCCTTTTGGAAGTAGTTCTTGTGCTGGGGTATTAAAACCATTGCCAAATATATCAGATTTAGTCACTCTACCGTCATGAAGCAATGTTGTAATATCTTTAAATCCTAAATTCCATAATGCTAAAGCATTTCTTGGAATTCGTTTTTTTATTTTATCATCATCCTTGCCTGCAGTTCTCTCTAACCCTATTCCCTGACCTCCTTCACCAATGCCCAAAGAAAGTCCATCTGAACCACCTAGGTCATGACTATGACATGTTGCGCAGGCTATATTTCGGTTTGCAGATAAAATTTTGTCATGGAATAAAAGTCTTCCAATTTTAACTTTTTCTATATCAACTTTATGGAAATCTTCGTTCTTTAATGGTTTTGGTAATTCTGTTGCGTAAGTTTTATTTACTGAAATTAAAAATGGAATTATAAATATTATTATTTTTAAATGATTAAATATCTTTTTATACTTTTGTTTCTTCCATCCATAGTTTTTGCAGAAATAGAAAATGCTCGAGATTTGATGGAGCAAGGAAAGTTTAAAGAAGCTATGGAAGAACTTATGCCAGCGGCTAGATCTGGTAATGCTGATGCTGAAGAGCTTATTGGTATTATGTACGCTATGGGTCTTGGTGTTGAAAGAGATGATGTCAGAGCTTTTGAATGGTATCTCAGATCCTCTATGAAAGGTCATCCAGGTGCTCAATCTGGTGTTGGGTGGTATTACGAAATTGGGAGAGGACTTCCTGCTCCCGATCTTGTTAGAGCTTATATGTGGTACGGTTTGTCTGCTATTGGTGGAGATCCTGACGCTGCAATTTCTCAGGAAGAAGTTATTAAAAAAATGACTCCTGAACAAATTGAAAAAGCTCATATTCTCATAAAAGATTATAAATCTTGGATATATCCTTTTAGATAATGAGGCGAACTAAAATCCGCCCCATTATATTAATTTGAAATTACAAATCTTTTTTGTATGCGCTCGATGCTCTTTTCTCTGCACTCGCTACAGCTTTTGTTAAAGCATTAAAAATTTCTTTTCCACCTTTAACATTAGCTTTAAACCAATCGTACACTGGGCTAGCTTCTTTTTTAAAACTAGCTTTTTGATCAGGCGTAGGAACGTATAAATCTCCACCACCTGCTACAAAGTCTTCATAAGCTTTGATTGATTTTCTCTTAGGAGAAGCAAAAGTTGCTTGTTGCAAAGCATAGAAACCATCAGTCACAACTTTTTTAAGATCTGTTGACATTGATTGATATTTTGCATTATTCATCCACCATAATGCTCCCATGTATGCATGACCGTCTAAAGTAACATATTTTAGACCTGCATCAGGAAACTTCATATTCATAATGTCAGTAATTCCATTTTTAGAACCTTCAACAACACCAGTTTGAAATGATGTAAATAATTCAGGCCATGGAATAGGAGTTGGAGATGCACCTAATGCTCTTACAAGTTCTTGAGGTAAATCAGCTACAACTGTTCTGATTTTTAAACCTTTCATGTCAGATGGGTTTGCAACTCTTCTTTTTGTGTTAGCAAAATTTCTCCATCCACCAGTATTTCCAATTGTCATCAATCTTATTGAATCATTAGAATCTTTTAGAGCCATTTTTCTCATTGTTCTTACAAAATCACCTTGCATTACATCTTCAGCAATTCTGTCATCAGCCATTAGATAAGGTAAATCTAAAACTTGAACATATGGGAATACACCTGCTGCACCTCCAGAAGTAGAAATGTAAATATCTATACTTCCATCAGATACACCTTGTAAACACTCAGCACCTTTTGAACAAAGCTGCGTTCCTACAAATAGTTCTACAGCTATTTTTCCATTTGAAGCTGCTTCTACGTAGTTTTTAAATACTACAGCACCATCATAATCTTCATCTTGATCATTAGAGTTCATTGTCATTCTCAAGTTATAATCTGCAGCTGAAACAGATGCAGTAAAACTAATTAAGAATAATAATGAAAAAAATGATTTTATTATTTTACTCATAATTATTTCCCTCTCATTAAATATTTATGTATGAAAACTATACTTAAATTGAGTTAGAGAGTCTATCGACTAGTAAAAAAAAATATTCAAATTTACTTTGCGAATCCAGTAAGCAAAGGAATTGTCATCGAGATTGATGGAAAATATGTTATTAAAAATATAACTATAGCTTCAACTGCCAGGAATGGCAATATAGCTTTTGATATAGTTTCAACTCTTTCTCCAGAAACTGAAGATGCTACAAATAACACTAAACCCATTGGTGGTGTTGCTAAACCAACAGTTAAGTTAACTGACATAATAATTGCAAAATGAACTGGGTGTACACCTAGTTCTACAAACACAGGTCCAAGTATTGGTCCTAAAATAATTATTGCTGGACCTGCATCTAAAAACATGCCAACAACAAATAATAAAATATTTATAAGAAACAATAAAACATACGGGTTGTCAGTTAATCCTAAAACGAACGCAGCAAGATGCTCAGGTGCATGAGATAAGCTAACTACAGTTTTAAAAGCCATTGCAGCACCAACTAAAAGAAGTACAACGGAAGATACCATCGCTGCTTTTGTCATCACTTTAGGAACATCTTTCCATTTCAATGATTTTAAAACAAATAGACCGATAAACATTGCATAAGCAGCTGCTACAGCTGATGCTTCTGTTGGTGTAAAAATTCCACCAAGAATACCACCTAAAATTATTACTGGTGTCATCAAAGGAAAAAAAGCTTTTAGAGATGCCTTACCTCTTTGGCCCCAGGTTGTTTTTTCGGTCACTGCTGGAAAATTATATCTCTTGGCCATAAATTTTATTGTGACCATCAAACTAACTCCTACTAAAATACCAGGTACAATTCCTGCTAAAAATAATGCTGCAACACTCTCACCCATTACATACGCATAAATAATCATTATTCCTGAAGGTGGAATAATTGGACCAATAACCGAGCTAGCTGCAGTAATTGCTGCTGAAAATTTTTTAGTGTAACCTTGTTTCTCCATTGCAGGAATTAACATTGAACCGATTGCAGAAGTATCTGCAACTGCAGATCCAGATAGGCCAGCAAAAAGCATCGAAGTTAAAACGTTAACATGTGCTAAACCACCTTTTAAATGACCCATCATCGCTTGACTAAATTCTACTAATCTTTGAGTAATTCCTCCCCTATTCATTAGCTCACCAGCTAACATGAAAAATGGAATTGCCATTAAAGGAAAACTATCAATGCCATTGTAAATATTTCTATAAAGCATTGCTCCATCTCTAGATTGATCATTAAGCCAAAGTAAAATTCCAGGAGCAGCCAACAATCCGAAAAATACTGGTAATCCAATTAACAAAAATAATAAAAACAAAGGGAGAAACCAGATTAACATTATTGGGTCTCCAATTTTTGTTTATCTAAATCTTCAGGTAACTCTAATTTTGTAAAATTACTTAAAAAATTTCTTAAAATTAACTCTATATTTACTGAAATCAAAAAAACAATTCCAACAGGTAAGGACATATACATCCAAGCTAATTTTATTGGCTCAGCTTTGCCGCCAATCAAATTAAATGGAATTTTGATTGAAGCAGAATTAAATATCCATCCAGCATTAATATGCTTTAAACCTAATTCAAGTCCAATGATCAAAACAAATAAAGATATAATTAATAGAAATAAAGTTAATAAAGTGGATATGATTTTAGGTAAAAATCTTTCCAACATATCAATAGAGACAAAACCTCCCCATCTATAGGCTGAAGGAGCGATTAAACCAGTCATCCATAACATTAAAAATCTTGCAACTTCATCTGGCCAAGGTAAGGCATTGTTGAGAACATATCTAAAGAAAACCTGGATCATAATTACGACAACCATCAAAAAAATTGCGATCCATGCAAATTGTCTTCCAATTCTTAGAAAAAAAGTATTAATCTTTTCAAGAAAGTTAAAAATATAAAGTAGGGTTTTTATAGTTAAATTCACAACTAAATTTATTTTAATAAGAAAATAATTACAACTTTTTAAAAAACTATTTTACATTGTTTGATATTTTTCGTATTAGAAAAGCCTTCAATAGATAAGCTAATATAAAATTATGAGTAATAAAAAGAAGATTCTAGTTATCCAAAAAGTTCATGATAAAGGTATGGAATTAATTAATAACCATCCTGATTTTGATGTGGAAGTAACTGACGATGTTTCAATAGAAAATTTAAAGACTAAAATAAAAGATTGTGATGGCGCTTCAATTAGGATAGCAAAACTACCAGGTGAAGTAATTAACGAAGCAAAAAATCTTAAAATAATTTCTAGACATGGGGTTGGCTACGATAATATTGATTTAAAAACAGCCAAAGAAAGAGATATAAAAATTGCTATTACAGCTAATGCAAATGCAGTTACAGTTGCTGAGCATGTAATGTTTGTCTTGCTAAATATTGCAAAGAGAAGAGAGCTTTATCATACGACAGTTAAAGAAGGTAACTTTAAAGACAGAAATAAATTACCTAAAACTATTGAAGTATGGAAAAAAAATTTCCTAATAATGGGATTTGGTAGAATAGGTAAAGCACTTATTAAACGATGTTTGGGATTTGAAATGAATGTATTCGTCTATGATCCGTTTGTAGATAAAGACACAATAGAAAATCTTGGTGGAAAAAAAGTTGATAATCTTGAAGAGGCAGTAAAAACAATGGATGTAATATCTCTACATATGCCTTTAACAGAAAAAACAGAAAATCTTATTAATTATGATTTACTTAAAACGATGAAGAAAAACTGTATCATCATTAATGCTGCTAGAGGTGGAATTATTCACGAAGAAGATCTTAATAAGGCATTGAATGAAGATTTAATTTTTGGAGCAGGAATTGATGTATTTAAACAAGAACCACCCGAAAATGATAATCCTCTTTTAAAAAATGAAAAAGTTTATTTAAGTCCACATACTGCTGCCTTTACTGATGAATGTATGACAAGAATGGGTGTAGAAACAATTCAAAATATAATTGATTATTTTGACGATACATTAGAAAAATCAAAAATTGTAAGACTGTAGTAAGAGATTTAATCTAAAAGTTTAGGTTTATTATTTATTGAAAGTTAACTTTTGTAAATCTCAATACCACTAAGTTTTAAAGTTTCAGTTAAATACTTGTATCCTATCTTTGCATATTCAAATGGATTTGCTTTTGCAGGATCTTGTTCTGCTTCTACCACCAACCATCCTGAATAATTTTTTTCTTTTAACACATCGAACAAAGGTTTGTAATCTATACATCCATCACCCGGAACTGTAAATGCGCCTTCTAAAAAGGCTTCTCTAAAACTTAAATCTTCTTTTAAAGATTTTTCTAAAACACTTTTTCTAATATCCTTGCAATGCATATGAATTAATCTTTCGCTAAAGTCATTTAATATTTTTAACGAGTCTCCCTGAGCAAACAACATGTGACCAGTATCTAATGTAAGTTTTACGCTATCATGAGTGTTCTCAAGCAATCTTACTGTATCCTCTTCAGTCTCTATTACGGTTCCCATGTGATGATGATAAGCAAGCGGCATTCCTTCGTCTTCAAGAAATTTTCCCATCTCTGAAATTTTTTCATAATATTTTTTAGATTCTTCAAGATCCATTTGGGGCCTTGTAGATAATTTTCGATTTGGATCTCCTTGAATTGAGTCAGAAACTTCAGCAAAAACCATACAAGGTGAGTTGCAATCTTTAAAAAGTTTCAACTGATCTTGAATAAGATTTTTTTCTTCATCAATACTATTTGTTCTTAGGTTAGCTCCATACCAACCTGAACAAAGATCTAATTTAAATTCATTAAGTTTAGGAATTAATTCCTCTGATTTTTTTGGAAATTTACCACCAGACTCAATTCCAATAAATCCTGCCTGACTTGCTTCAGACAAACATTGTTCTAAAGAAGTATTACCACCCAATTCCGGCATATCATCATTACTCCATGCAATTGGTGCTATTCCTAATTTTACTGGCATACAAAATTTATTAAAAAGTTAAATGGATTTTTAAATGATGATGATATGTGCATCAAGAAAATTATATTTTAAATAGAGGTTTAATTCATCATTAAAAAATTGTTTCTTGATTTTGTTTTTTAATTCTGTTCTATATTCTTATGATTAACTTTTCCTTAATGGGAGCAGGACGGATTGGAAAAATGCACGCTAAATTTATAGCAGCACATCCAAATGCAAAATTAAAATACATATACGATGTAAATTCTCAATTTGCTGAAGAAGTAGCAAAATCAACAGGTTGCTCTATCACATCTACAGCGGAAGAAGCAATCAATTCAGATGATATAGATGCAGTTCTTATCGCTTCAGCTACACCAACTCATACTCAATTTATTACGATGTCAGCAAAAGCAGGAAAGGCAATTTTTTGTGAAAAGCCAATTGATTTAGATATTAATAAAGTAAATGAGTGCATGGAAAATATTAAAGGAACAAATGTTCCAATTCAAATAGGCTTTAATAGAAGATTTGATGCTAGTCACGCAAAAGCACAACAGGCAAGAGTAAAAAAAGAAATTGGAGAATTAGAAATGCTAGTTATTACAAGTAGAGACCCTGAGCCTCCAGGTATTGAATATTTAAAAGCTGCAGGAGGATTTTTTAGAGATACTACTATTCATGATTTTGATTTAACTAGATTTATACTAGGTGACGATCCTGTGGTTCAAGTATCTGCATTTGGGGATGCTTTATTTGATAAAAATTCGCAACAGGTAAAAGATCTAGATACTGCAATGTTTATATTAAAATCAAAAAAAGGTGTTTTAATTCATATTAATAATTCCCGAAGAGCAGTTTATGGGTATGACCAAAGAGTCGAAGTATTTGGTAGTAAAGGAATGGTAATCTCTGATAATCAAACTCCTACTTCTTTAGAAAGATATACAAGCAAATCAACAAATGAAAAAGAAACTATACATTTCTTTTTTATTGAGAGATATGAGCAAGCTTACAGAGATCAATTTAATGAATTTGTAAAATGTGTTGAAAATAAAACAAAACCATTAGTAGGATTTGAGGATGGAAGAAACGCTTTGATTATAGCTAATGCAGCATATGAATCTTTTGAAAGTGGTAAAGTAATAAATATAAAATTCTAATATGTCTAATAAATATATATCTGAACAATCTAACCAATTTAAAAACAAAATAATAATTGTAACAGGAAGCACCCAGGGAAGTGGAGCTGAGACTGCGAAATTACTAGCAAACAGAGGCGCTAAAGGAATAACTATCTGTGGAAGAAATAATAAAAATGGAAACAAGGTAAAATCTGAAATAGAAAGCATAGGCGCAGAATGCCTATACGTTCAAGCAGATTTAGAAAAACTTGAAGACTGTAAAAAAATAGTTTCTGAAACTGATAAAAAATTTAGCACAGTAGATTCTTTTATAAATGTTGCAGCTTTTACTGAGAGAGGAACGATCTTAAGCACAACAGAGGAAAATTATGATAAAAATTTTAATGTAAATGTAAAAGCTCCTCTTTTTATGATGCAAGACGTTATAAAAATAATGATCAGGGATAAAAAAAAAGGAACTATAGCTCATATTCTATCTATGGCCGGATATAGTGGTATGCCTTTCTTAACTGCTTACAGCTCTTCTAAAGCAGCATTAGCAGTAATGATTAAAAATGTTGCAAATTCAGTTTCTGGTCATCAAATAAGAGTGAATGGAGTAAATCTAGGTTGGACAGATACACCAGCAGAAACAGTAATTCAGAAAAAATTTCACAACGCAGATGATAATTGGTTAAAAAAAGCTGAATCAAAAGTTCCTTTTAAAAGATTAAACAAACCTTTGGATGTTGCAAAGATATTGGCATTCTTGTGCTCAGATGAGTCAGGAATTATGACTGGCAGTATAGTTGATTTTGATCAAACAGTTGCAGGATGGCATTCTTATTCAGCATATGACACCAAGGTATTAGATGATAGTATTTTAGGTGAGTGAACCTAATTAAAATTAATTTGTGAAAAAAAATAAAATTAAAGATACTGGTTTGGAAGTTACAGAATTAAGTTTTGGAACATCCTCTTTGGGGAGTATGCCAGATACTTATGGTTATGAAGTACCAGAAGAAAGGGCTCAAGAAACATTAAAAAGATTTTTTCAAGGTCCAGTAAATATGCTTGATACTTCAAGAAATTATGCAATGGGAGAAAGTGAAAAAAGGATTGGAATAGCAATAAAGGAAAATAAGGGATGGCCAGAAAATTTTATCTTATCAACAAAAATTGATAGAAATATGGATACGCTAGTTCTTGATAAAAAAAGAACAAGAGAATCTATTGAAGAAAGTTTAAAAACTTTAAATGTAGACTCTGTTGATATTTTATTTCTTCATGATCCAGAATACGTAAAAGATGTAAATGATATCACTAAAAAAGATGGGGCCTTGGATGAGTTATTTAAAATAAAAGAAGAGGGTTTAGCTAAGGCAGTTGGTTTAGCTATGGGAAAAATAAATATAATGTTTCCTCTTTTAAAAAATTGGGACTTTGATGTGATAATTAATCATAACAGATATACTTTATTAAACAGAGAAGCAGATGAAATGTATAGCTATGCTCACAGTAAAAATATATCTATTTTTAATGCTGCTCCTTACGCTGGTGGTATTTTAGCAAAAGGTCCAAGTAACTTTAAAAAAATAACTTATCAAGATGTTACAGAAGAAAAACTTGCACCTGCTAGAGAAATAGAAAAAGTTTGTAAAAAGTATAATGTTGAAATGGGTGCAGCTGCCTTACAGTTTTCAATGAAAGATAAAAGAATTACCTCTACTCTATGCGGTGTTACTAGTATTCAGAGTATTGAAAAAAACCTATCTTGGGCTAAAACAAGTATCCCAGAAGAATTTTGGAACGAAGTTTTAAAATTACCTTACTCAAGCAAAGATCCAGAATCTGAAAGAAAATATACACCTGGTTAAATTTTAAAAAAATTATAAGTAAGATAATTATATATTTATTTTGTTAATTTAATTATCAACAATTTACGGGGATAATTTTTAATTGTAATCAATTTTAAAAATACATAATCTATTAAACATAAATTAAAAAAGGAGCATAAATGAAAAAGGTTATTATCTCATTAATAATGATGTTTGGAATAATCTCTTCAACTTCATTTGCTGGTACTTTGGTGATAAATACAGACACATCTGATGCAGCACCAAAAGAAGCTTTTGAATATATTATTAAAAAATTTGAAGAAGAGAACCCAGACGTCACAGTAAAATGGAATGTTTTTGACCATGAAGGTTACAAACAATCCATAAGAAATTTTTTAAACACTGATCCACCTGATGTTGCAAACTGGTATGCTGGAAATAGAATGTTACCATTTGTAAGAGCAGGTTTGTTTGAAGATGTCTCTGATATTTGGAAAGACTCAGGTTGGGTAGACGGAAACCTTTCTGAAAATATGGAGCATGCTAAAAAATCTATGACGATTGGTGGTAAGCAATGGGGTATTCCTTACACTTATTATCAGTGGGGCGTGTATTACAGGAAAGATTTATTTACAGCAAATGGAATATCTGTACCAAAAACATGGGATGATTTTGTAGCTGCATGCGCTACGTTAAAAGCTGCAGGTATTACACCTATTACAATCGGATCAAAGTATCTTTGGACAACAGCTGGTGTTTTTGATTATTTAAATCTTAGAACAAATGGCTATGAGTTCCATATGGATTTAACACTAGGTAAGGTTCCTTACACAGATCCAAAAGTACAAGCAGTATTTGATAAATGGGATGAGCTTGTAAAGCCTGGTTACTTCTTAGAAAATCATGCAGCACTTAGTTGGCAAGAAGCTTTAACTCCTATGGTGAACGGTGAAGCAGCAATGTATGTGATGGGTAACTTTGCTGTTGCTCCTTTAAAAGAGGCTGGCTTAAGAGATTCTAATTTAGGTTTCTTCCAGTTCCCTGAAATCACACCAGGTATCCCAATGGCTGAAGAAGCACCTACGGACACTGTGCATATACCTTCTAAAGCTAAAAATAAAACTGATGCTAAGCGTTTCTTAATATTTATGTCTCGAGCAGATGTGCAAGAAGAGATCAATAAAATATTAGGTCAACTTCCTATTAACAAGAACTCTAGTGTTAAAAAAGGAGATCCATTCTTAAAAGCAGGATTGAATATGCTAAATAATGCTTATGCAATGGCGCAATTCTACGATAGAGATGCTCCAGCTCAAATGGCATCAGAGGGTATGAAAGGCTTTCAAGAATATATGTCTAATCCTGACAGAAGACAAAAAATCTTAGAAAGATTAGAAAAAGTACGTCAAAAAGTTTATAAATAAACTTTTAGCTTAACTGTGGGGCTTACTGGCCCCTCAGTTAAAAATTCGATTTCATCAATTTTTAAAATATAACTATATGGAACTAAATAATCCAAAAGCTAAAAGAATTACTTGGTGGCAAAAAAATCAAATTAAAATAAGCCCATGGATTTTTCTAGCTCCAGGATTAATATTTTTTTCCATTTATGTAATAGCACCGATATTTGTATCTATTGGCATTTCTTTTTATCAATGGGATGGATTATCTCCATCTATATATGTTGGTCTTCAAAATTACATTGAACTTTTAGATGATGAATATTTTTATATTTCACTTTGGAATAATCTTAAATGGTTAATATTTTTTATGTTAGCAGTTCCTATTGGCTTAGGACTAGCAATATTTTTAAATCAAATTGTTTTTGGAATTAGATTAATTAAATCTCTATTTTTTTTTCCATTTGTTATTTCTCAAGTAGTCATTGGACTTATTTTTACTTGGTTTTACCAACCAAATTATGGGGTTATTGCACCCTTTCTAAATTTTATTGGATTAGAAGGATTTTCAATTCTTGCAAATGAAAATACTGCAACTTATGGGATAATATTTGCAGGTCTATATCCACAAATTGCTTATTGTTTAATTTTATATTTAACAGGACTTAACAATATTAACCCAGAACAAATTGAGGCTGGAAGAATGGATGGCGCCAAAGGATTTCATTTATTTTGGAATATAGTGCTTCCGCAACTAAGGCACGCTACCTTTTTAGCAATTGTAGTAACTGTGATTGGTGCGCTTAGAAGTTTTGATATGGTGGCAATAATGACTCAAGGTGGACCTTATGGTTATTCAAATGTGTTAGCGTATTACATGTTTGAGCAAGCTTTAAGTGAATACGGTTACAGAATGGGATACGGGTCAGCAATAGCAACTGTTTTGTTTACAATAATGATGTTTTATATTTTATTTTTTATATACAGAATGTATCGAAACGAGAGGGAGGATAATAACTAAATGTTCCCTACTCCAATTCATCAAAGACCAATCGTAAATCAATATATTTATAAAATATTTTTACCTATCTCATTAATTATTTGGTTGATACCGATTTTTGGTATTTTAATGACATCAATAAGAGGTTTGGGAGATATTACTGCTGGAAATATGTGGGGAACTCCAAGTGAATTTTTACTTTTTTCAAATTTATACGATGTTTTCACTAACACTCCAATGATCAAATACACTCTAAATAGTTTTAAAGTAACTATTCCAACAATGTTAGGAGCGGTTGCTTTAAGTTGTATGACTGGCTTTGCTCTTGCGAATTATAAGTTTAAGACAAATTTAATAATATTTTTTATTTTTATAGCTGGAAACTTTGTTCCATTTCAAATTTTAATGATACCGGTTAGAGATCTGACTTTTAAAATTGGTCTGTACAACACTATTACAGGATTGGTTTTATTTCATGTAGCTTTTCAAACAGGTTTTTGCACACTTTTTATGAGAAATTTTATTAAAGCGTTACCTCAAGAGCTTATCGAGGCTGCGAGAATGGATGGAGCATCTGAATTTAGAATATTTTGGAAGATAATATTACCTTTGACTAGACCAGCTATAGCAGCACTGTGTGTTTTAATTTTTACATTTATATGGAACGATTATTTTTGGGCAACCGTCTTAATACAAGGTGATCATGCAATGCCAATTACTGCTGGATTAAAATCATTAAATGGTCAATGGATTACAGCTTATCACTTGCTATCAACTGGATCTATTGTTGCTGCGATACCTCCTGTTATTATGTTTTTTTTAATGCAAAAACATTTTATTGCTGGATTAACTCTTGGAGCAACTAAAGGTTAGTATGATTAAAGTTACTTTTATTGGAGCAGGAAGCACTGTATTTATGAAAAATATACTTACAGATATTCTGCTTGAAAAAAATTTCAGTAACTGTGAAATAGTTTTGCAAGATATTGATGATAGAAGATTAAAAACCTCAAATTTGGTTGCAGAAAAAGTTTCAAAATCAATAGGTGCAAATCCAAAGATTATAATCGAAAAAAATCAAAAAAAAGCACTTAGTGGAGCTGACTTTGTAATATTAATGTTTCAAATAGGAGGTTATGAGCCCTCTACAGTTATTGATTTTGAAATTCCGGCAAAGTATGGACTAAAACAAACTATTGGTGACACTTTAGGAATAGGTGGAATCATGAGAGGATTAAGAACTGTCCCCGCTTTATTGTCAGTTGCAAAAAATATGAATGAAGTTTGTCCAAGCGCAACTATGTTGCAGTATGTTAATCCTATGGCAATTAATTGTTTAGCATTGTCTAAATTTGCACCTGAGCTTAAATATGTTGGACTTTGTCATTCTGTACCACCAGCACCAGCATGTATTTCTATGTAACAATTCAAAGAATCTGCTTCACTAGATAAAAAACACTTAATTTCATTTTTTTTTACTTCATTTCTTAAATTCTTTATGTTCTGTAAAACCTCTTTTTGAACTGGCAGGTTTTTTTCCTCTATTGCTAATTGATTCAAATCATCTAAATCTTTTAATTTTTCAACTGCATTATTTAAGGAATTGGTTAAATCCTCATAAAGTTTTTTTTGTTTAATTACTTTTTGAGAGTTATTTTTATCTTGCCAAAAATTGGCACTCAGCATTTCTGAATTTAAAGATAGCAGTTTTGAATGGATTTTATTTTTTTCAAAGATACTCCTGTATTTTTTTATTTATCTTTAAAACCTCATCTTTAAAATTTTGATAATTATTATCCATTAATAAAACTTTAATATATTATTTGAATCTAATCTATCTGAATTTGAATAACGAACTTTACCTTCGAATATATTTTCTTTTTTAAATACCTCAATTATTGTATTTTTTGATGTAAATTTCGCTTTTTGACCTGTTAGAGGATCAACTACCATCATTACTGTATCCTTAGCAGCCTTAAATGGTCTTGCATCTGATTTCTTAACCGAATCTTTAATAAAGTTTTTAAAGATTGGTAAAGCTGTTTTAGATCCAGTTTCAAATTTTCCTAGAGGGCTTGGATTATCAGATCCAACATAAACACCAACAAGTAAATTTGAAGTAAAACCTATAAACCAAGTATCCGTATTTTTATTTGTTGTGCCAGTTTTACCTGCAATATTTAAATTTAGATCTTTTAATTTTTTAGCAGTACCTCTTTGAACAACTCCTTCCAATATTGATGTCATTTGAAAAGCTGTTTCTGGAGAAAAAATTTGCTTATAGTTGTTTTTGATCTCTGGATAGTCATTAGTTAAATATGAAATTTGATCACAATTAACACATTTTCTTTTATCATTATTGAATATTGTATTTCCCTCACTGTCTTGAATTCTATCTATAAGTATTGGTTCAACAAGTCTTCCACCATTTATAAAAACCGAATAGGCAGACGTAAGGTTTAATAACGTAGTTTCAGCAGATCCCAAAGATATAGATAAAAGTTCTTCAGGATTATCATAAATTTTTAATGCCTTTGAAAAATTGATAATTTTTTCTAGACCTATACTTTGGGCAATTCTTACAGTCATTAAATTTCTCGATTTCTCTAATCCTGTTCGTAATGTTGAGGGGCCATAAAATTTTTTCCCATAATTTTCGGGTTTCCACATTTTTAAATCATCTCCCTGATCTAAAACTAATGGTGCATCTAATACTAATGAAGTTGGTGTGAAATTATTTTCTAAAGCTAGTGCATAAACAAATGGTTTAAATGCTGAGCCAGGTTGTCTTTTTGCTTGTGTTGCTCTATTAAATTCACTTTTTTTAAAACTAAAACCACCACTTAACGCCAAAACCCTTCCTGTAAATGGATCCATCACAACAATTCCCCCATTTACTTTTGGTAACTGTTTTAAACTAAATAAATTATCTTTTAGGTTTTTGACATAAATTACATCCCCTATTTTTAATAGATCGTTTAATTCTTTTTTGGTCCAAGAAATATCTCTATATTTTATAATACCATTAATATTATCTTGTGTTTCTATATTTACTGAAAACTTATTTATTTTTTTTACAATTGCTATTTTCCATTCCACTGAATTTTCTAAAATGTATTCATCTAATCCTTGACTCCATTCAGAATTATAAGGCTTATTAGTCAAAGGACCTCTCCATCCTTTTCTTTGATCATAGGAAATTAATCCCTGTCGCAAAGATTTTGTTGCTATTTTTTGTAAACTTAAGTCAATAGGTGTATTTATGTTAAAGCCCTGTTTGTAAATCTTATCAAAACTAAAAGTTTCAATTACATTTTTTCTTACATCTTCAATATAATATTGTGCATCCTCTAAAAAAATTGTTTTATTTTTTTTTAATTTTATGTCTTCGTTCTTAAGTTTTTTATACCATTCTAAAGTCAAATAATTATTTTCTAACAAATTATTTAATACTAAATTTCTTCTAAATTTTGCGACTTTAAGATCTCTATAAGGATTGTATCTACTGGGTGCTTTTGGTAATGCGGCTAATAAGGCTGCCTCAGAATAATTTAAATCTCGTATAGATTTGTCGAAATATTCTAAACTTGCTGCGGCTACACCATATGCTCCACTTCCTAAATATATTTGATTAAGATATAGCTCTAAAATTCGTTCTTTTGATAAAGCTCTTTCAATTCTAAAAGCTAAAATTGCTTCCTTTATTTTTCTATTCAAACTTACTTCATTTGTTAATAAGAAGTTTTTTGCTACTTGTTGGGTAATTGTAGATGCTCCTTCTAGCCTTTTAGAGGATATGATATTAGAAATATTATTTATTATAGCTCTAATAACACCTTTCGCGTCAACGCCAGGATGTTTGAAAAAATTTTTATCTTCAGCGGATAAAAATGAGTTAATTACATTTTTGGGAATTGAATTAAACGGAACAAATACTCTTTTTTCCTTTGAAAAATCAGCTACTAATTCACCATTTCCAGAGTAAACTTTGCTAGAAACCGGAGGTTTATAATTTTTTAGAAATTTATAATCGGGTAAGTCATTTGAATAAGTCCACAAGATGCTTATTATCAAAATACTTGATAAAAGAATAAAAGAAGTAATTAAAATAAAGATATTTCTTAAAAATTTATTCATTTTATTTCCATTATATCTTGGAATTTGTTAAAGATATGGCAAGAAATTGAAACAAAATTTTATAAAAACTTTATTACTAATGAAATTTACATTTACTCAATTATGGAAAAAAATTTATATATCGATGCCTCGCATCCTAATGAAACAAGGGTTGTTCTTAAATCTGGCGAAAATATTGAAGATTACGAATACGAAGGTTTAAAAAATAACTTAATTAAAAATAATATCTATTTAGGTAAAGTAAGCAGAATAGAGCCATCTTTACAAGCAGCATTTATTGATTTTGGAAGAGAAAGACATGGATTTCTCTCATTTAATGATATTCAGTCAGATTATTATCAAATTCCCAAAGCTGATTTAGAAAAAATTAAAGAAGAAGAAAAAAAAGTTAGAGAAGAACGCTCTAAAGAAATAGAGGCTAAAGAAGAGGAAAATATAGCAGAAGGAAAATTAGAAATAGATGATCCTATTGAAAAAGAAACCATAGAACAAGTAGAAGACAATTCTATTGAAAAAGAAAGTCTTACGATTAAAGATAATAAAGAAGAAAAAAAAGAAAATAAATTTAAATTTAAAAGATATAAAATTCAGGAAGTTATCAAGCCTAATCAAGTAATCCTTGTACAAGTAATTAAAGATGAAAGAGGTCAAAAAGGAGCAGCTTTAAGTACTTTCATTTCTATTGCAGGTAAATATATTGTGCTTATGCCAAATACCCCTAAAGGTGGTGGTATCTCAAGAAAAATTTTTAACCCAGCTGATAGAAAAAAAATCAGAACAATTTTAAATGAAATTGCAATACCCAAAGAAATGGGCTTAATTGTCAGAACAGCAGGTTCAAATAAGACTAAAAACGAAATTAATAATGATCTAACAACTCTGATAAATACTTGGAGCCAAATAAAAGAAAATGCAATTAATTCAATTGCACCATCATTAATTCATCAAGAAAGTGAAATAATTAAAAGAACCTTAAGAGATATGTTTGATGATAATACCAAAAATATAATAATAGAAGGAAACGAAGGTTATAAAAAGGCACAATCTTTTATGAAAATAATGATGCCCTCTAGTGTTAAAAAAGTAAAAAAATATAGAGGTAAAGTGCCTTTATTTATTGAAGAAAATATTGAGCAAAAATTAAATCAAATTTTTGACTCAGAGATCAAGCTTAAATCAGGTGGTTATCTGGTTATTAACCCAACAGAGGCTTTGGTATCAATTGACATTAACTCTGGTAGCTCTATTAAGGGAAAAAATGTAGAGAGTACTGCTCTTGACACAAATATTGAAGCAGCTGAGGAAATTGCAAGACAAATTAAAATAAGAGATCTATCAGGTTTAATAATTATTGATTTTATTGATATGCTTAGCTATTCAAATAGAAGACTAGTAGAGAAAAAACTTAAGGAAAAATGCAGAACTGATAGAGCTAGAATTCAAATTGGTAGGATAAGCAATTTTGGTCTTTTAGAAATGTCTAGACAGAGACTTAGAGAAAGTGCAATTAAATGGAAAGTTACGTTAACTGACGAGTCTTTTGCCCAAAAACTCCTTAAAATTGTAGAGCTTAAAGCTGTAATTAATAAAGCAAAATTTGTAGAGTTAAAAGTTTGTGAAAAAATCTCTGATT
>CACJIJ010000016.1 GCA_902593445.1 uncultured Pelagibacteraceae bacterium | reverse complement strand
GTCGTATCTAGCCAAATTAGATGAGGCCTCTGCTGGTGCTACTATGTAATAAGTTGGTAGTGCATAATTAGTATGAGGTAGAGATATATCGATAATCTCAGCACCACAATCTTTTGCGTATTCAATACCTTTTTTCCATAGGTCTTCTATTTCTTTAGGCATGCCATCTACTCTATATTCTTTGGGTATTCCTATTTTTTTACCTTTGATATCTTTTGTTAATTCTTTGCTGTAATCGTTTCTTTTAAAATCTATTGAAGTAGAATCTTTTTCATCATAAGTGCTAATAACTTCCTGTAACAATGCACAATCTTTAACATTTTGTGCCATTGGACCAGCTTGATCTAGGGATGATGCAAATGCTACAATTCCATATCTAGAGCAACTACCATAAGTAGGTTTTAATCCGACAGTTCCAGTAAATGAAGCAGGCTGTCTTATAGATCCACCTGTATCTGTTCCAATAGTTATTGGTGTTAATTGAGCTGCTACAGCTGAAGACGATCCACCAGAGGATCCTCCTGGAACTAAATTTTTATCAATTGGGTTTTGTACATTACCAAAAAAACTAGTTTCATTAGATGAACCCATTGCAAATTCATCACAATTTAATTTACCCATTAGAATAGCTCCTTCATTCCAAATGTTTTGTGTGACTGTTGACTCGTATGTTGGAACAAAGTTATTTAAAATCTTACTACCTGCCGTAGTTCTTAAATCTCTTGTACAAAATAAATCTTTTACAGCCATTGGTATGCCAGGTAATTTCAGATCAAGATTAGGTTTTTCATCAAATTTTTTTGCTTTATTTAAAGCATTTGCATAATCTTCAGTTATATATGCATTTAATTCTTTTGATTTTTCTGATCTTTCAACAAATGCTTTAGTAACTTCACTTGAGGAAAGTTTTTTACCTTTTATATTTTCTACTAACTCAGATAATGATTGTTTAGTTATGTCTGACATTATTCAATTACCTTTGGTACTACAAAATAATCTTCATTTTCCTTAGGAGAATTTTTTATTACTTGATCTCTTAAGTTTTTACTTTTTACTTCATCTGACCTTAGTTTTAGAGTTGTTTCGGCAACAGAAGTTAATGGTTCAACATTGTCAGTTTTTAATTCGTTAAGTTTTTCAATAAAATCGAAAATTGAATTTAAATCCCCTGCAAGTTTCTCTGCTTTTTTCTCATCTACAGAAATTCTTGATAGTTTAGATATGTGCTTTATTGTTTTAAGATCGATGCTCATATGGTATTTAAATATGTCGCAAACTATCACTTAAGTTTAAAATATACAATATGATCACTATTGAAGAATTCAAAAAAAAACAGTCTGAAACCTCTAGATTGATTGGTTTAGATCTTGGTTCAAAAAGAATCGGTGTATCAATTTGTGATGAAAAACAGTCAATAGCCACACCTTTTAAAACGATCAATAAAACCAATAAAGATGATCTAATCAACGAATTAAAAAAAATAATAGAGGAAAACAATATTAAAGG
Organism: uncultured Pelagibacteraceae bacterium; assembly: GCA_902593445.1. Lineage (GTDB taxonomy): Bacteria > Pseudomonadota > Alphaproteobacteria > Pelagibacterales > Pelagibacteraceae > Pelagibacter. The sequence continues at coordinate 33,925 of CACJIJ010000016.1, read as the reverse complement.
AATTATCATTGGATATCCAATTAACATGGATGGTTCATTAGGTCCTTCTGCTCAATCAGTAAGTGATGTATCTAAAAATATAGACCAAAATGTTAATGTAGATGTTTGTTTATGGGATGAAAGACTTTCAACTGTTGGCGCATTTAATCTATCGAGTCAGCTTGATGTTAATGTTTCTAAGCGTGAAAAAAACATAGATCAAAATGCAGCTGCATTTATTCTTCAAGGGGCTATAGATTATTTAAATAATTAATCCTTGCCATTTAGGGGCTTTATAGCTATAGAGTTAATTTTAATGGCAATTAAAACCAATAAAGCTATTAAAATCTCACAAAAACATCTGTTAGGTATCCAAGATTTATCAGTTAATGATATTAATTATATCCTGGATGAGTCAGAAGCATTTATAAAATTAAATCAGAGTAAAAATAAAAAAATTGATGTGTTAAGAGGCAAAACACAAATAAACTTATTCTTTGAGCCATCAACTAGAACTCAAAGCTCCTTTGAACTTGCAGGAAAAAGACTTGGCGCAGATGTTATGTCAATGAACATGGGTAACTCAGCAATTAAAAAAGGCGAGACTTTAATTGATACTGCAATGACTTTAAATGCAATGCATCCTGATATAATTGTGATCAGACATCAAGACTCTGGTGCTTGTAATCTTTTATCTCAAAAAGTTAATTGTGTTGTATTAAATGCTGGTGATGGCAGACGTGAGCACCCTACTCAAGCATTATTAGACGCATTAACAATTAGAAATCGAAAAAAGAAAATTCAAGGATTAAAAATAGCTATATGTGGAGACATACTTCATTCAAGAGTAGCTAGATCAAATATTTATCTTCTTACAATGTTAGGAGCAGAAGTTAATATAGTTGCACCATCAAATCTTATGCCAAAAGAAATTGAAAAATTTGGTGTAAACACTTTTACAGATATGAAAAAGGGTCTCAAAGATTGTGATATTGTAATGATGCTTAGATTACAAAATGAAAGAATGACTAGTTCATATCTTTCATCAAATAGAGAATATTATGAATATTATGGATTAACTCCAGATAAACTTGATCATGCAAAATCAGATGCTTTAATCATGCATCCTGGACCAATGAATAGAGGAATTGAAATTGATACAAGATTAGCTGACGACATAAACAAGAGTGTAATTAAAGAACAAGTTGAATTAGGTGTTGCTGTAAGAATGGCATGTTTAAAAATATTTTGTGAATAAATGAAAAAACAATACTTTATAAATGCAAATATTATAGATCCTCATAACTCACTTAATGAAAATGGTGGATTAATAATTGGAGAAGATGGAAAGATAGAAGCAATAGGAAAAAAGGTAAATACAAATAATTTACCAACTAGAGAAAAACCTACTGATTTAAAAGGTAAATATATATTTCCTGGTATAGTAGATATGAGAGTTTTTGTCGGTGAACCAGGATATGAATATAAAGAAAATTTCAGGACTTTAAGTAATGCAGCATTGTCTGGTGGAGTAACTTCCGTCGTAACCATGCCTAATACGGACCCAATTATAGATAATGTTTCAATTGTAGATTTTTTAAAAAGAAGAGGACGTGATAAGTCAAAAATAAACATCTTTCCTTGTGCATCATTAACTCAAAACACCGATGGTACTAATATGACTGAATTTGGGTTACTAGCTAAAAAGGGAATCATTGCTTTTACTGACGGAGTAAAAACAATTCAAAATACTAGACTTATGTCTAGAATTATGAATTCAGCTAAAGATTTAGAATGCCTTATAATGCAACATGCTGAGGATTACGATTTAGCAAAAAATGGAATGATTAATTCTGGTATTATTGCAACAAAACTAGGTTTATCAAGCATACCGGATATTGCTGAAAGAATTATAATAGAAAGAGATCTTACCCTGTTAGAAAAAACTAAATGTCGATATCATATATCTCAACTTTCAGCAGGAAAATCTGTAGATATAATTAAAGAACGTAAGCAAAGTGTTAAATTTACCTGTGGTGTTTCAATTAATAATCTCTCATTGAATGAAAATGATATTGGAGATTTTAGAACATTTTTAAAATTATCTCCTCCATTGAGAAGAGAAGAGGATCGAGAAGCTTTAGTTCAAGGACTAAAAGATAAAACTATTGATGTAATTGTTTCTGATCATAAACCTGAAGATGAAGAATCTAAAAGATTAACTTTTGCTCAAGCTGCAACAGGTGCATCTGGTATTGAAACATTGTTATCTTTAAGTTTAGAATTATTTCATAATGGTTCTGTAAAACTTGAAACTATCATTCAAGCTTTAACTTCCAACCCAGCAAAAATATTGAATATTAACAAAGGAAACTTGTCTATAGGTAATGATGCAGATTTTTGTATAGTAGATATCAATAAACCATGGATTGTAAAAAAAGAAAATTTAATCTCTAAATCTAAAAATACCTCAATTGAAGATAAGAAACTTCAAGGAAAAGTAACCAATACATTTGTAAAAGGTATAGAATTATTTAAAATATAAAAATGGAACTTTTAATAATAGGTATAATATCATACCTAATGGGATCAATTCCTTTTGGATTAATTTTAACTAAAATATTTTTAAAAAAAGATATTAGAGAGATAGGTTCTGGTAACATTGGTGCAACAAATGCCTTAAGAACTGGTAATAAACTAATTGGTTATTCGACACTAATACTTGATGTATTAAAAGCAGTAATACCTGTTTTATACGTAAAAATTAATTTCCCTGATGCAGTATATATATCAGCTTTATTTGCTTTTATAGGTCATGTATTTCCTGTTTGGTTAAAATTTAAAGGTGGTAAAGGTGTAGCTACATATGTTGGGATACTTTTTTCTTTAAATATTATTTTTGGTTTAGTATTTGGTATTTGTTGGTTAATAATTTTTTTTATTTCTAAATATTCATCTTTAGCTTCCTTGATAGGATCACTTTCTATACCTGTTTATATTTTAATTTTAGAAGGTTTAGAAAATATATTTTTTTACGTAATAATGTTTATTTTAATATTTTTTACCCATAGAGAAAATATTAAACGCCTGAAAAATAAAGAAGAAACTAAGACAAAAATTTATTAATTTGACTATCAAACTCTTTTGAGTAGTTTGTTATTTTATGAATCTAGTCATAGTTGAAAGCCCTGCTAAAGCGAAAACAATTAATAAATATCTAGGTGATAATTATACCGTTCTAGCTAGCTATGGTCATATTAGAGACCTTCCTTCTAAAAATGGATCAGTTGATCCTGATCAAAATTTTAAAATGGAATGGGAAGTTGATAGCTTTTCAAAAAAATATCTTAAAGAAATTTCAGACGCAGCAAAAGATTCATCGAAAATAATTCTTGCTACTGACCCAGATCGCGAAGGAGAGGCTATAGCTTGGCATGTAAAAGAGTATTTAGATGAAAAAAAACTTTTAAAGGATAAAGAAATTGAGCGTGTGGTGTTTAATGAAATAACTAAAAAAGCCGTCACACATGGTATTGAAAATCCAAGACAGATAGAGCCTCTATTAGTAGATGCATACATGGCTAGAAGAGCATTAGATTATTTGGTGGGATTTAATATATCACCAATACTGTGGACTAAATTACCTGGTTCAAAATCAGCAGGTAGAGTTCAATCTGTTGCACTAAAATTGATTACAGAAAGAGAACATGAAATTGAATTATTCAAACCTGAAGAATTTTGGACTTTAAGTATTAATTTTCAAGACAAAAACAAAAGCAACATAACAGCAAGTATTTCTCAACTTGATGGAGAAAAAATTGAAAAATTCTCATTTAAAAATAAAGAAGAAATTGAAAAGGCAATTTCCAATATTAAGAACAAAAAATTTAATATAACTGATATTTCTTCTAAAGTTATTAGTAGAAATCCTGCAGGACCATTTACCACTTCAACACTTCAACAAGTTGCGTCAAGTAGATTGGGGTTTGGTGCATCTAGAACAATGCAAATAGCGCAAAAACTTTATCAAGGAATAGAAATTGAAGGAGATACAGTTGGCTTAATTACTTATATGAGAACAGATGGAACTAATTTATCAGCTGATGCCGTCTCTGATTTTAGAAATTTTATTAAAAAAGAATATGGAAACGAATATTTGCCAGAATATCCAAATAATTACTCAGGAAAAAAAGCAAAAAATGCTCAGGAAGCTCATGAAGCAATAAGACCAACTGATATCAATAGAAACCCAGATTCTGTTAAAAAGTATTTAAGTTCTGACCAGCAAAAATTATATTCTTTAATTTGGTCTAGAGCTCTATCGTCTCAAATGGAAACAGCAAAATTTGATAGAAATACAATAACGATAGAATCTGAAGACAGTAAAACCATATGTAAATCAAGCGGATCGGTTTTAAAATTTGATGGATTTTTAAAAGTTTATTCAAATCAAAGTAAGGATGATGATGAACAAATTTTGCCTGAAATGTCAAAAGGACCAATAAATATAGAGGCTCTTATTGATGAACAACATTTCACCCAACCTCCCCCACGTTACTCTGAGGCAAGCTTAGTTAAAAAATTAGAAGAGTTAGGCATTGGTAGACCCTCAACTTACGCAAGCATAATTTCAACAATAGCCAATAGAGGTTATGCAGAAATAATTAATAAAAGATTTTTTCCAACTGACAGAGGTAAATTAATTTCTGCATTTTTAGAAAAACTATTTTCAAAATATGTGGATTATAATTTTACAGCAGGACTTGAAGATAAACTAGATGATATTACCTCAGGTAAAGAAAGTTGGTTAAAAGTTCTAGAGTTATTTTGGAAAGATTTTAATAGCAATGTTTCAGAGGTAAAAGAAAAAAGAACCAGAGAAGTTTTGGATCTTTTAAATGAAAGTTTGGGAGCATTGATATTTGATACTGATAAAGATGGAAAAATAATTAGAAAGTGTCAGTTATGTAATACTGGTTCACTGAGTTTAAAAAATAGTTTTAGAGGAGGTGCTTTTATTGGGTGTTCAAACTATCCAGAATGTAAGTTCACAAGACCATTATCAAAAGTTAAAGCAGCTGCTCAGTCACAACTAGCAGAACCAAAATTTCTTGGAAAACACGAAAATGGAAACGATATTTTTCTTAAAAATGGAAGATTTGGTCCTTATCTTCAATATGAAAAGGTTCCTCAAGAAAATAAAAGGGAAGAAAAACCTAAAAGAAGAAAAAAAACAATAAAAAAAAAAACTGAAGTAAATGAATTATTGAAAAATATATCTATTCCAAAAGGAATTGAGTTAGAAAGCATTGATATAGATAAGGCAAAATTTTTATGTTCACTTCCTAGATCATTGGGTATCAATCCTGAAAATCAAAAGGAAATTACCTTAAATACAGGTAGATTTGGACCGTATTTAAAATGTGAAAATAAATCAGCTAGAATAGAAAATGTGGAAGAAATTTTTTCTATAGGATTAAATAGAGCTATTGCATTAATAGCTGAAGCAAAACCTGGAAGAATGTCATCATCTATCATTAAAGATTTAGGTGAACATCCTGAGGATAAAAAGCCAGTTAGAGTTATGAAGGGTCAATATGGACCGTACATTAAATATAAGTCTCTAAATGCAACAATACCTGAGGAAAAAGATCCAACTGATCTTACTATGGAGGAAGCTTTAATCCTTATTGAGAAAAGACGTGAGTACGATAAAAGTAAGAGATCAAAAGTAAAAAAAAAGTAAAAATTAAAAGGAAGATTAATTTATGAGTTTTGAAAATAAAATTAAGGAACTTGGTATAAAACTACCAGATGCTAAACCACCAGTTGGGTCATATGTAGCAACAAAAATTGTTGGAAATTTACTTTATATTTCTGGACAAATTTCTATTTCAGAAAATGGTGAATTAATAAAAGGAAAAATTGGAAAAGATTTAACGGTAGATGAAGGTTATAAAGCAGCAGAAAGATGTGGTTTAAGTATTATATCTCAAGCAAAAGTAGCCTGTTATGATGATCTTTCTAAGATTAAATCTTGTGTAAAATTAACAGGTTTTGTTAATTCAACAGATAGTTTTACTGACCAACCAAAAGTTATTAATGGAGCATCGGATTTAATTGCTTCAGTTTTTGGTGAAGCAGGAATGCATACTAGAGCAGCTGTCAGCACAAATAGTTTACCACTTGGAGTATCTGTTGAAGTTGATGCAATTTTTGAGCTAAACTAAATTATCTACCAATACCAAAATATTCAAAACCAAGTTTCTTAATTTTACCTGGTGAATAAATATTTCTCATATCATAAATAATAAGCTTTTTATTTTTTGTAATTTTTTTAAAATTAATTGATTTAAAATCATTCCATTCTGTATGAACAATTACAAGATCTGAGTTTCTAAGTGATTCTTTTATTGAGAAAGAAAATTGAACATTTTTTAATTTTTCAAATTCTTTTTTTGAACCTGTGGGATCATAATATTTTATTTTGGCACCTTTTTTCGAAAGAAAAGGAATTAATTTTAAGCTTGATGAATCTCTCATATCGTCTGTATTAGCTTTAAAGGTTACACCTAAAAAGGATACAACTTTATTTTTAATTTTATTTTTCAAAATAAAATTTATTCTTTTAGATAATAAATCAGATCTTTTTTCATTAGATCTGATAACACTTTTTATAATTGATAAATTAGTTTTAAATTTATTAGCAGTAGAAACAATAGCTTTGGTGTCTTTAGGAAAGCAAGATCCACCGTATGCAGGTCCGGCTCTTAAAAACCTGCTGCCAATTCTCTTATCAAGCCCAATACCTATTGAAATATGCTCAACATCTATGCCTGTTTTTTCACATAAATTTGCTATTTCATTAATAAATGTTACTTTTGTAGCCAAAAAAGCATTCGAGGCATACTTTATTAATTCTGCTGCTCTTCTATTTGTGGGGATATACTTAGCACCTTTAGAAATTAATGGTGAATATAAACTTTTTAATATTCTTTGAGATTTGCTATCATTTGATCCAACAACAACTCTGTCAGGATAAAAAAAATCTCTAATCGCCTCGCCTTCTTTCAAAAATTCAGGGTTAGATACCACTGAGAAATATTTTTTATTTTTATTTCTTGATATAATTTTCTCAAGCACATCACCCGTTGTAACGGGTACAGTGGACTTATTTATTATAATTTTAAATTTATTAATAGATTTTGATATTTCTTTTCCAACAGCATATACTTGCCTTAAATCAGCACCATTACTATTTTTTTTTGTAGGAGTGCCAACACAAATAAAAATGATATCTGATTTTCTTACTGACTCTTTTAAGTTTGTTGAAAATTTTAATCTTTTATTTTTATAATTTTTTAGAACTAATTCTTCTAAACCTGGTTCGTAAATAGGAATAATACCTTTTTTTAAATTATTAATTTTATTTCTATTTTTATCTACACATATTACATCGTTACCTAAATCTGAAAAACAGACTCCACTAACTAAACCAACATAACCAGTGCCAATCATACAAAGCTTCATATCTTTCCTATTTCTTTTGAAGAATTGATATATCCACTAATTGTTCCACAATCAAGGTACTTACCATCAAAATTATGAGCTACAAATTTTTCTTTATCATTAATTAATAATTGTATTGCATCTGTAATATGTATCTCTTTATCTTTACCAGGTTTAATAGATTTAATTTTTTTAAAAATTGTACGCGGTAATATATATCTTCCAATAACAGCATAATTTGATGGAGCTTTTTTTATAGACGGTTTTTCAACAACTCCATCAATAATATAATTTCTTTTATTTAATTTTTTATTAATTTTATATATTCCCCATCTTGAAACATTATTTTTTTTAACTTTCATAGATGCCATTACCGATGCTCGGTATTTTTTATGAACCTTAATCATTGACTTTGAACAATTTTTTTTAATTATTAGATCGTCTGGTAACAACATTAAAAAATATTTATTTTTAATATATTTTTGTGTTTTAACAACAGCATCACCTGTTCCCTTAGGAATATTTTGAAATACAAATTTAATTTTATTTTTATATTTAAGTATCTTCTTGTATTCATTGATTATTCTAGGATCTTTCTTTTTTTTAATAATATTTTTATAAAATTGATCACTATAAAAATATTTTTTTATCATTAATTTTTTAGTGGAAATAATAAATACAATCTCTTTAACACCTGCTTCAATACACTCATCGAGAATATATTCGATTCCAGGTCTGCCATTAATAGGCAGAAGCTCTTTAGCAAAAACACTTGTTAAAGGTAGTAATCGCGTTCCTAAGCCTGCTAATGGAATAATTGCTTGTTTAATCATTTAAATGTTTTACTTATTAAATATTTTAATACAAATGAAAATTTTATTAAACAATACATCATTATTTAAAATATTAAGGCCTTTTAATGATCTGGGTTTTGTTCCTACTATGGGTGGAATACACAAAGGTCATTTATCACTAATTAATAAATCAAATAAATTTTGTAAAAAGACCATTGTAAGTATTTTTGTAAATCCAAAACAGTTCGATAACAAAATGGATTTAAATTCCTATCCACAAAATATTAAAAAAGATTTGAAAATTTTAAAAAAATACAAAAAAATTGATTTTGTTTATATGCCAAAATTCAACGACATATATAAAGATAAAAATAAACCTAAAATTAAACTACATAAGAAAGATAAAATTTTATGTGCTAAATTTAGAAAAGGTCATTTTGAAGGTGTTTTAGATGTAATGGATAAATTAACTAAAATTGTAAATCCTCAAAAGATATTTATGGGAGAAAAAGATTATCAACAATTATATTTGGTGAAAAAGCTATTGGAAAGAAAATATAAAACCAAAGTTATACCTTGTAAAACAATTCGAAATAAGAATAATGTGGCATTATCCTCAAGAAATTTTCTTTTGAATAAATCTAATTTAAATATTGCAGCAAATATATATAAAAAATTAGCAAACATTAAAAAAAATATTACTAAAAAGAAAAATATTTCAGATTTTTTAGAATCTCAAAAAAAAGAATTGAAAAATAATTATAAAATTAAAATTGATTACTTGGAGTTAAGAAATGAAAATAATCTTAAAATCTCAAGATCAAAGAAAAATTCAAGATTATTTATTGCTTATTATTTAAATAATGTAAGATTAATCGATAACCTATAATTTTATAAAAAATACGCTCCAACACCTAAAAAAGAAACAAAACCAATTACATCTGTAATTGTTGTCACAAAAACACTTGAAGCAATCGCTGGGTCAATATTCATTTTTTTCAATGTAAAAGGAACCAATATTCCAAATAACCCAGCAATGATCATTGTTAGTATCATTGATATCGATATAATGATTGAAAGAATACTATCTTGAAACCATATCTGAACAATAAAAGCACTTATAGCTGCAAAAATAATTCCATTCAAAATACCAATAGAAAATTCTTTAAATACATTTGATGAGAAATTATTTTGTGTCAAATCATTAGTGGCTATAGTTCTTACAGTGACTGCAAGTGTCTGCATTCCAGCATTTCCACCCATTGATGCTACAATAGGCATTAAGAAAGCTAATACGACCATTTGTTCAATTGTTGCTCCAAATAAACTAATGCACCAAGTAGCTAGAAAAGCAGTAAATAAATTTAGTAAAAGCCAATTAAATCTTCTCTTTGTTTTTTTTACAACTCCATCAGTAATTTCTTCATCACCTACCCCTGCTAATCTTAAAGCATCTTCTTCAGCTTCTTCTTTCAAGACTGTTAAAACATCATCATTCATGATCATGCCAACTAGTTTATTATTTTTATCTACAACAGCAGCCGAATTTAAATTGTAATTTTCAAATAAATTAGCAACTTCCTCTTTATCCATTTCAACTGGGATTAATAATTGGGACTCCGACATAATTGTTGCCATTTTAGTATCCCGTGGTGTTGTTAAAACTCTAGAAGAAGGAACTGTGCCTATTGGTTTAAAATCCTCATTTACAATAAAAATTTCTAAAAACTCCTCTGGTAAATCTTTATTTTCTCTTAAATAGTCAATTGTTTGACCTACAGACCAATTGCTTGGTATAGCTGTAAATTCACGCTGCATTAGTCTTGCAGCGGTGTCCTCTGGATAGCTTAAACTTTCTAATAGAGCAAATCTATCTTTTGGGGGTAAAGAACTAAGAATTACATTTTTATCCTCTTCAGGAACATTTTCTAATATAGATATTGCGTCGTCTGACTCAAGACCCTTTAGGATACTAACTATTGAATCTGAAGATAAATAAGTAATAATTTCCGATTGAATGGACTCATTTAATTCGACAAAAACTTCCGGATCAATATTAAAATTATTTAATTTAATTAAACTTTCTCTATCCACTTCACTAAGGTGCTCAATAATATCTGCAGCATCAGCAGGGTGCATTTCATTAAATGAATTAGTAATAAATTGAGCGTCATTGTTAGCTATTTTGCTAGTAACAACTCTTATATATTCTTTATTAAATTCAAAATTTACTTTTTTATCTTTGGTTTTTTTAGTTAAAGACATAAATCTACCTATAATTTAATTTTGGACTATTAATACATAATAAAGATAATACAAATTATAAATGAACATAGAGATCAAAAAGTCAATAAAACCAGTAAATTATTTTGATGCTATTAATATAATGGAGTCGAGATTAAAGGATTTATACGAAAATAATGAGCAAGAATTAATTTGGACTTTAGAGCACACTGAGGTTTTCACAGCAGGAACTTCCTATAAAGAAAATGAGATTATTGATAAATCAATAAAAATATTAGAAACAAATAGAGGTGGTAAAATTACTTATCATGGTCCAGGTCAATTAATTTGTTACTTTGTCTTAGATTTAAGAAAAAAAAAAGATATCAGAAAATTTATAACAATTATTGAAAACACGATAGTTCAAACTTTAAAATTTTATAAAATAGAAACTTTTCCAGATAAAGAAAATATTGGCATATGGTATAAATCTAATAAAGGAGTCAAAAAAATTGCTGCTATAGGTATCAGAGTTAGCAAATGGATTGCTTATCATGGTTTTTCAATAAATATAAATAATGACCTAGAAAATTATAAAAAAATTATACCATGTGGTATTGCAGATAAAGGAGTTACCAATTTAAAAAGTATTATAGATCAAGATTACTCAAATCTTAGCGATAAATTAATTAAAAATTTTATTTCAAATTTGAAAATCTAAGTCTTTTTGATTTTAAAAGTTTTTTAAAATAATCAGGTAATAATGATGAATAGGTATGTTTTATATCATTAATTTTAAATTTAATTTGATAAGAATGTAACATTAAATTTTTATTAATTCCTTTATTGGAGTTTGATAATTTATACTTTGTATCTCCGAATATAGGATTTCCTATTGCATATAATTGTTTTCTTAACTGATGTTTTCTTCCAGTAATAGGTTTTAATTCTACTAAACTAGCCTCAGAATTTTTGTCAATAACTTTAAAAATTGTTTTTGCTTTTTCAATTATTTTTTTATCACCATCATACCTAATTAAATCATCATCCCATACTCCAGATTTTTTATTAATTTCCCCTTGGCATATAGCTAAATAGGTTTTGTGCACTTTTCTTAGTCTAAATAAAGAAGTAAGTAATTGAGCGCTCTCTCTGTTTTTGGCCATAATAAAAACTCCAGAAGTATCTTTGTCTAATCTATGAACAGAATATGGTTTTGTTCCTTTAAAAATTTCACTTTTAGCAAAAATATCAATTAGATTTTTTTTTGATTTAGTGCCACCTTGTACAGATATGCCTGATGCTTTGTTTAAAACAACAAAATTATCATTGTTGTCAATAATTTGATCTTCATTTGATTTTATAATTTCTTTTGATGGTAAAAACTTAATTTTTTTTTGCTGAATTATTTCTTTAAATTCGATATTAAATATATTTATCTCATCTTTCGTTTTTACTTTTAAAGAGCTTTTAACTTTCTTTCTATTGAGCTTTATTTTTCCTGTTCTCAAATATTTCTCAACGAGTCCTTGTGGAATTTTTCCAATTTTTAATCTCAACCATCTATCCAAACGCATATCATTACACGTTGAATCAACGATGTAAGATTTTTTCATGATTTAAGATTTAAGCTATAGCTTGTTTTTTCTCTTCTGTTTTGGGAGATTCTTTAGTTGTATCTTTTTTTGGTTTATCAACTCTCTTGGCTTCAACATCTCTATCAACAAATTCAATTATTGCCATTGGAGCATTATCTCCATATCTAAATCCAGCCTTAATTATTCTTGTGTAACCACCTTTTCTATTCTGATATCTTTTAGAAAGTGTTTTTTTAACTTTATTAGCCGATTTAATATCTTGTAGCGTAGAAACTAACATTTTGGTTGTCTGCAAAGTTTCTTTTTTACCTAATGTTATTATCTTATCCGCTTGAGGTTTTAGAAATTTAGCTTTTGGCAAAGTAGTTTTAATCTGTTCATACTTAATCAAAGAATTAAGCATATTTTTAAGTAGAGCTTTTCTGTGCTCTGATGTTCTGTTTAACTTCTTATTTGCTAAACCATGTCTCATTAAATTGCTTCCTCCAATTTCTTAGACATTTCTGCAATATTGTCTGGTGGCCAGTTAGGTATTTCCATTCCTAAATATAAAGACATGCCTGTTAAAACTTCTTTTATTTCATTTAATGATTTTCTTCCAAAATTAGGTGTTCTCAACATTTCACCTTCAGATTTTTGAACTAGGTCTCCGATATAAATAATATTATCATTTTTTAAGCAGTTCATTGATCTTACTGATAACTCTAACTCATCCACTTTTCTTAATAAGTTTTTGTTAAATTCAGGTTCTGTAGAAACTTCTTTTACAGGAGCTTCAACCGGCTCATCAAAGTTTATAAACATTTTAAGTTGATCTTGGAAAATTCTAGCTGAATAAGCTACAGCATCTTCAGCAGAAATTGATCCATTGGTCTCAACTTCCATAATTAACTTATCATAATCTAATGCTTTACCCTCTCTAGCAGTACTTACTGAATATGAAACTTTTTTAACTGGGCTATAAAGTGAGTCGATAGCGATAAGACCTAATGGTGGTTCTTCAGGCTTATTTAACTCTGCAGGTACGTATCCTTTACCTGTATTAACATTCATCTCCATATGAAAAGTGGTGTTTTCATCTAAATTACAAATAACTAAATCAGGATTTAAAATTTCAACATCTGCAACTGGAGCTATATCTGATGCCTTTATTTCTCCAGGTCCTTTAGCGTCTAAAATTAATTTTTTTGTTCCCTCTGAATTGCTTTTTAATGCCAAAGATTTTACATTTAAAACAATATCGGTAACATCTTCTCTCACACCTTTTATTGAGGTAAATTCATGTAAAACACCGTCAATCTGAAGAGAAGTTACAGCAGTACCTCTAATTGAAGACAATAAAATTCTTCTTAAAGAATTACCTAAAGTTAATCCATAACCTTTTTCAAGTGGTTCAGCTACTATCTTCGCATGTGTTAAGTCATCACTTATTTGTACGTCTAGTTTAGACGGCTTAATTAATGACTTCCAATTTTTTACATTAACATTTTCGACTTCCATTAAACTCTCCTTTTCTTTGGTGGTCTAGTTCCATTGTGAGGCATAGGTGTAGTGTCTTTAATTGACAAAATCTTAAATCCTCTAGCTTGTAATGCTCTTAAAGCTGTTTCCCTTCCCGATCCAGGTCCTTTTACTTCAACAGATAAAGTTTTCATTCCGTACTCAAGTGCTTTCGAAGCTGCAGAATCTGCTGCTATCTGGGCAGCATAAGGAGTTGACTTTCTCGATCCCTTAAAACCTTTTTGTCCAGCCGACGCCCAAGAAATTACATTTCCATTTGTATCAGCAATTGAAATGATTGTATTATTAAATGTTGATTGTACATAAGCAATACCATTTAAAATATTTTTTTTAACTTTCCTCTTTTTTGAATAAGAACTTTTTAAGCTTTTTTTTGAAGACTTTTCAACCTTCTGATCTTTATTCTCAACTTTATCAGCTTTAGCCATAATTATTTTTTAGTTGGTGTTAATTTTTTTCCAGCAATCGCAATTGCTTTTCCTTTTCTCGTTCTTGCATTGCATCTTGTTCTTTGTCCTCTAACTGGTAATTTTTTTCTATGTCTTGTTCCTCTGTAACAGGCTAAATCTATTAATCTTTTAATACTTAACGAATAATCTCTTCTTAAATCACCTTCAACTTTAAAGTTTTGATCTATAAACTCTCTAATTTTTAAAATTTCCTCATCTGTCAATTCATTAACCCTTTTAGCTCTTGGAATTTCTAAAGATGAACAAATTTTCTGTGAGAATTTATCACCAATTCCATAAATATAAGTTAATCCTATATGAACAAGTTTATTCTGTGGAATGTTTATACCTGCGATACGAGCCATAATTTTTGTGATAATTTGTGCCTTTTATATAAGAAGATTAGTCAAAGTCAATGTCTTATACATTTACAAAAGTGTCTATTTTCCTTGTAATTTCGTCAATTTCTAAATTTCCATCTATCTCTTTAAAATTTGGATTCTTTGAATAGAAATTTAGAACAGGTTGAGTAGTCCTCATATATGTATCATATCTTCTAACTATAGTATCAGAATCATCATCAGACCTGTTTTCTATAATTTTTCTTTTCTCAATTCTTTTGATAATTGTTTCTTTATCCACATTTAGAAATAAAATTAAATCAATGTTCTGGTTTGATTTTTTGAGTATTTCTTCTAAATTTCTAGCCTGACTTAATGATCTTGGATATCCATCAAAAATTAATTTATTTTTTTTTTGAGGATCAAAAACAAAATTTTCAATAAGTTTATTAACTATTTCATCACTTACAAATATTCCGTCGTTCATATGATTAATTATAGCTTTACCAATATCTGAGTTTTTATTAATTTCTTCTCTTAACAGATCTCCAGTTGAAATTTGAAAAGCGTTTAATTTTTTAACTAAATATTTAGACTGAGTACCTTTTCCAGCACCAGGTGGTCCAAATAAAATTATATTCACTTACTTACCAAATTTAGTTTTTTTAATAAGTTGTTCGTATTGAGAGCTCATTAATCTTGTTTGAATTTGAGTTACAGTATCAATAGCTACTACAACAACAATTAAAATAGATGCTCCTCCCAAATAAAAAGGTATTGGATAATTTGCAATTAAAAATTCAGGCATCAAACAAACCAAAGTTAAGTATAGGGCTCCTATTGTTGTTAACTTTGTGGAAATATTTTCAATATACATTGCTGTACTTTCGCCGGGTCTAATACCAGGTACAAAACCACCATATTTTCTGAGATTCTCGGCTGTTTCGCTTGGATTAAAAGTTATAGAAGTATAAAAAAAAGTAAAAAATATTATTCCAGATGCATAAAGCAGCATATAAAGAGGTTGTCCTTGTGTAAAATAAGAACTCAAATTTAAAAATGACTCATTGTTAGAGAATGAAAAATTTGAAAATGTTACTGGTAATAATAAAAGTGCTGAAGCAAAAATAGCTGGTATTACTCCAGCTTGATTTATTTTTAAAGGAAGATGTGATGACTCTCCACCATACATTTTATTTCCCATTTGTCTTTTAGGATAGTTGATAATAATTTTTCTTAACGCTCTTTCCATAAAAACTACAAATAGGATTGTTAATATTAATAAAACAAAGATTGCTAAAATCATAAATGTTGAAACTGCACCTGTTCTTCCTAATTCAAAAGTTGTAACCAAAGCTCTAGGAATTTCTGCAACAATACCAGCAAAAATTATTAAAGATATTCCATTACCAATTCCTCTTTGTGTAATTTGCTCTCCTAACCACATTAAAAATATTGTTCCAGCAACTATTGTAGTGACAGTAGTTATCTTAAAAAATGCTCCTGGGTTAATTACTAAATCTGCAGAGGATTCTAAACCAACGGACAATCCATATCCTTGAACAGTTGCAAGCAACACCGTACCATATCTAGTAATTTGTGTAATTTTAGCTCTTCCTGTCTCACCTTGAGCTTTTAGATTTTTAAAATAATCAGAAACCCCAGTCAAAAGTTGAACTATAATTGCTGAAGAAATATAAGGCATTATACCTAATGCAAATATTGCCATTCTGCTTACTGCTCCTCCTGCAAAAACATTAAACATGCCTAACAATCCTTTTTGATTACCTTCCATCATTATTTTCAATTGTTCTGGGTCGATCCCTGGTAAAGGTACAAAAGTTCCAAATCTATAAACGGCTAAAATTAAAATAGTAAATATGATTCTATTTCTTAAATCATTTGTTGATGACGATGCGCTCATATAAACAAACTATTTTTTTAATTGAATAGATCCACCAATTTTTTCTAGTTTTTCTATTGCTGATTTAGAGGCTAGGTCAGCTTCAATATTAATTTTATCTTTTAATTCACCAGAACCTAAAATTTTTAATTTTCTTGAGTTTTTATTTATTAATTTAAGTTTTTTTAATAATTCTGAATTTAATACTTCATTTGGATTAATATTTTTTTTGTCTATGTAAAATTGAATTTTATCTAGATTTAAAATTGCAACACTCTCTTTTGATATTGGGTTAAAACCTCTTTTTGGAAGTCTTCTGTATAATGGCATTTGACCACCTTCAAAACTTTTTATAGCTACACCAGATCTTGATTTTTGACCTTTAACACCTCTCCCTGATGTTTTTCCTTTACCCGAACCAATTCCTCTTCCAACTCTTATTTTAGATTTATTGATTTTTTCTCTATTATTTAAAGTAATCATTATCCTCTTTTTTCAATTATTTCAGAAATTTTTTTATTTCTAATTGCTGATATTTGTTTTGGTGAACTTTGTTTCATTAATGCTTTCATTGTAGCTCTAATAACATTATGTGCATTAGAAGTTCCCATAGATTTTGCAACAATATCTTTTACTCCTAAAACTTCACATACTGCCCTAACAGGACCACCTGCAATAATACCTGTTCCCTTAGAAGCTGCTCTTAGCACTATTCTACCAGAGCCATCTTTTGCCTTAACGTCATGATGTATTGTTCTGCCTTCTCTTAATGGTATATGAGTAAGTTTTCTTCTAGCCATCTCATTTGCTTTTTTTATAGCATCAGGTACTTGTTTTGCTTTTGCATGAGCTATACCGATTTTACCTGCCTGATTTCCAACAACTACAAGCGCTGAAAATCCAAATCTTCTTCCACCCTTAACAACTTTAGTTATACGATTTATGTGGACTAATTTCTCTAATATATCGTCTGTTTTTTTATCTTTTAAATTTTCCATAATTAAAATTCCATCCCGTTTTCTCTTAGAGTTTCTGCAAAAACTTTAATTCTACCGTGATATTTGTAAGAACCTCTATCAAAGTAAATTTTAGTGATTTTTTTCTCTTGAGCTTTTTTAGCTAATTTTTGAGCAACCAATTTAGATAGTTCAGTTTTATTAACTTTGTCTGCTGATCTAAGATCTTTTTCTACTGATGAAGCTGATAACAAGGTTACGTTTTTTGTATCATCAATTATTTGAGCTGAAATATTTTTTGATGATCTAGAAATACTTAATCTAAATCTATCTTTTGAAGCAACTTTTTTAACTTTATTGCTAACTCTAAATCTTTTTCTGATACTAGTGTTTAATTTCATTACTTTTTCTTACCCTCTTTTTTAAGAACATACTGTCCTTTTTCTCGAACACCTTTGCCTTTATAAGGTTCGATTTTTCTTAATGTTTTAATTTTAGAAGCTACTTCACCAACTAACTGCTTATCAGATCCTGTGATTTTTAGTGTTGTTTGTTTTTCAACAGCAATTTTAATTCCTTCTGGTATATCAAAATTGATATCATGGCTATAACCCAACTGTAAATTTAACTGATTTCCTTTTAACGCTGCTCTATAACCAACACCAACTAATTCTAAAGTTTTATCATATCCTTTACTAGATCCAATAACAGCATTATTGATTAAACTTCTATTCATACCCCAAAGTCTTTTTGAGTTTTGATCTACTTTTTTTGGTTTAATGGAAATTTCTTTTCCTTCAATAATGTCTAAATTAAACATATCTAAATCAACATTGATTGATTTTTTTCCTAGAGGTCCTTCTATATTTATAATATTTCCAGCTAAAGCTACTTTTACTTTTTCTGGAATCGATATATTTATTTTACCTATTTTAGACATTAAAATACCTTACAAATTATTTCGCCACCAACTTTTTGTTTTCTAGCATCTATATCAGTCATTACTCCTTTTGGAGTTGAAACAATAGCAATTCCTAAACCATTATTTATTTTAGGTAAGCTATCGGCAGATGAAAAAATTCTTCTACCAGGTTTTGATACTCTTTCAAAAGCACTAATTACTGGATTACCTGAATGGTACTTAAGTTCTAATGATAGCATTGGTTTCTTTTCTTCAGAACTTACTTTAAAATCTTTTATAAAACCTTCATTTTTAAGTATATCTGCAATTTTTGTTTTAAAATTAGATGAAGGTAATTCTACTTTTTTATGATTTCTAGCTTGAGCGTTCTTCACTCTTGCAATCATATCTCCTATTGGGTCACTTAAACTCATAATTTTCCTTTCTACCAGCTAGATTTAACTAAGCCAGGTATCTTTCCTTGTAATCCTAATTGTCTTAAGGCAATTCTTGAAATCTTTAATTTTCTGTAAACACCATGAGGTCTTCCAGTAATCTCACATCTATTCATAACTCTTGTTTTAGCCGAGTTTCTTGGCAGTTTAGATAATTTTTGTTGCGCTTTAAATCTTTCTTCTAATGGAATTTTTTTATCCATTACAATCTTCTTTAATGCTTGTCTTTTCTTATAAAGCTTATCTGAAAGCTTAATTCTTTTTTTATTTTTATTAACAGCGCTTAACTTTGCCATGTTTAATTATCTCCTTTTTTAATAAATGGAAAATTCATTTTTTCTAATAATGCAAAACTATGCTCTTTATTTATTGCTTTAATAACTATTACTATATCTAAACCTCTAACTTTGTCTGCTCTATCAAAGCTTACTTCTGGGAAAATTATATGTTCTTTAATTCCAAATGTATAATTACCAAATTTGTCAAAGCCTTTAGCTGATAAACCTCTAAAATCTTTAATTCTTGGTAATGCAATATTCACTAATCTATCTAAGAATTCATACATTCTATTTTTTCTTAATGTTACCTTTAAACCAGCATTTGATCCTTTTCTGGTTTTAAAATTTGCTACTGATTTTTTAAATTTAGTTATAACTGGTTTTTGTCCAGTAATTTTAGCCATGTCTTCTTCACATGATTTTAAAATCTTAGAGTCTGTAGCATCTAAACCAAGACCCATATTTAAAACAACTTTCTCAATTCTTGGAGCCATATAAATATTTTTAAAACCAAACTGATCTTTTAATGCAGGCTGAATTTCTTTATTAAATATCTCTTTTAATCTTGGTATCATTATTTTTTAGCCTCTTTTTTCTTAGCCGCTTTTTCATCAATTAGTTTTAAGTTAGAAATATGAATAAAGCTTTCCTTTGGAAAAATTCCACCTTTTTTCTCTTTTGTTGTTTTAACATGTTTTTTAACCATGTTTATTTCTTTAACTTTAGCTCTGTTATTAACTCTATCAATTTCAATAACTTCACCCTCTTTTTTTTTATCTTTTCCAGTTAAAACTCTTACTTTCAAACCTTTTTTAATCATTATAAAACCTCCGGTGCCAAAGAAATAATTTTCATTTGACCTCTACTTCTTAATTCTCTTGTAACTGGACCAAAAATTCTTGTTCCCACTGGCTCCCCTTTATCATCAACTAAGACAGCGGCATTATTATCAAATCTTACTTTAGAGCCATCATTTCTATGAATTCCCTTTTTAACTCTTACAACTACAGCTTTATGGACAGATCCTTTTTTAACTTTTCCTTTAGGTATCGCCTCTTTAACTGCAATTACAATTGTATCACCAATACTAGCGTATCTTCTTTTTGATCCACCTAGAACTTTAATGCACTCAATTCTTTTTGCACCAGTATTATCAGCTACTTGCAATTCTGTTTGAACACCAATCATTACTTTGTACTCTCCATAACTTGAAATTTTTTATTTTTAGAAAAGGGTTTGCTCTCTATAATTGAAACTTTATCACCGGTTTTGAACTTATTATTTTCATCGTGAGCGTTATAGTTTTTTCTAACTCTGATTACTTTTTTTAGAACTGGGTGAGAATATTTACGTTCTACCATAACAGTAACTGTTTTATTTGGTTTATCGCTTATAACTACACCTGTAAGTATTTTTTTAGGCATTTGCTTTTCCTTTTAAAATTGTTTTCAATCTTGCTATTGTTTTTCTAGTTTCACCAATTTTAGCTGGGTTTGTTACTTGTGAATTCATTTTTTGAAATCTGAAATTAAAAAGATCTTTTTTAAGTTTATCAATATTCTTCACAATTTCGTCTTTTGATAATTTTTTAATTTCTTGTTTTTTCATTATGCAAATCTCTTAATTGTTTTAGTCTTTATAGGTAATTTTGCTGATGCTTTGTATAACGCTTCTTTTGCAATTTGTTCCGAAACACCATCAACTTCAAATAATATTCTCCCTGGTTTTACTCTGCATGCGAAGTATTCTGGTGACCCCTTTCCTTTACCCATTCTGACTTCAATTGGTTTTTTTGAAACCGGTATATTCGGAAATATTCTTGTCCAAACTCTTCCTTGTCTTTTCATATGTCTCGTTAAAGCAACTCTTGCAGCTTCAATCTGTTTTCCAGTAACTCTTTCGGGCTGTAGAGCTTTTAATGCATAAGCACCATAATTAATAGTGCTTGCTCTTGTAGCATTACCATGAATTTACCTTTATGCGCTTTTCTCCACTTTGTTCTTACTGGTTGAAGCATTATTGTTTACCTTCCTTTTGAGTTACCTTGTTAGTCTCTTGACTAAATTCTCTAGCAAATACCTCGCCTTTATAAATCCAAACTTTAATTCCAATAATTCCGTAAGTTGTAAGAGCCTCTGCCTCAGCATAATCTATATCAGCTCTTAAAGTATGCGATGGAATACTTCCATCTCTTAACCACTCTGTTCTTGCTATTTCATTTCCACCAAGTCTTCCACTAACTGAAACTTTTATTCCTTTGGCACCCAATCTAATACATGATTGCATTGCTCTTTTCATGGCTCTTCTATAAGAAATTCTTTTAACAAGCTGCTGTGCAATATTTTCTGCTACCAAATAAGAATTTGTCTCAGGTTTTTTAACTTCTTTGATATTTAGATTAACTTCATTTGAAGTTAATTTTGAAAGATTGTTTTTAATTTTGTCTATATCACTTCCTTTTTTACCAATCACAAATCCTGGTCTAGAAGTATAAATTGTGACATAACACTTATTAGATGTTCTTTCGATCATTACCTTGGATACACCTGAATTAATTACATTTTTCTTGATATATTCCCTAATTTTAAAATCTTCGATTAGATAATTTCCAAAATCTTTTTTCTTAGCATACCATACAGAGTCCCATCCTCTGTTGACACCTAATCTAAAACCTACCGGATTAACTTTTTGTCCCATGTTTCTCCATTTGTTTTGCTTCTGATAAAATTATTGTAACAGTTGACCAAGGTTTTAATATTGGTGCTGCTCTTCCTTTGGCTCTAGGTCTAAATCTTTTCATAACTATTTTTTTTCCACAATAAGCTTCTTTAACAATCAAATTATCAATATCGTATTGAAAGTTATTTTCAGCATTGGCAACTGCAGAACTTATTGTTTTTCTAACATCTCTAGTAACTCTCTTTTCTGAAAACTGTAAATCTCTAATAGCAACATCAACTTTTTTACCAACAATACTTCTAAGTATTGGATTTAACTTTCTAACACTTGATCTAATACCGTTATTAACAGACTTAACTGTTTTTTTGTCAGATTTATTTATTTTCTTTTTCTTGCCCATAATTATTTCTTCTCTGCTGTTGCTGGTTTAGCTTTTTTATCAGCTGGTGTATGACCAAAAAATGTTCTTGTTGGTGCAAACTCACCTAATTTATGTCCAACCATATCTTCTGAAACAGTTATTGGTATAAATTTTTTGCCATTATAAATTTGGAAACTTACCCCTACAAAATCAGGTAAAATTGTAGATTTTCTTGACCAAGTTTTAATAGGAATTTTCTTTGGATCGTCTTTATACCTGTCAACTTTCTTCATCAAGCTTTCTTCTACAAACGGACCTTTCCAAACTGCTCTAGCCATTACTTAGTATCCTTCCTCTTATTTCTTCTCTTAACTATAAATTTATCTGTTCTCTTATTATCTCGAGTTTTTAAACCTTTGGCTGATTGTCCTGTGGGTGAAACTGGATGTCTTCCTCCAGCAGATTTTCCTTCACCACCTCCATGTGGGTGATCAACTGGATTTTTAACAACACCTCTGGTATGAGGTCTTCTACCCAACCATCTTGATCTACCTGCTTTTCCAATTTTAATGTTTTTTTGGTCTGGATTACTTAAAATTCCAATTGTAGCTAAAGCTCTTGAATCTATTTTTCTCACTTCACCTGAGGCTAATTTTATTAAACTATAGTTTCCATCTAGACCACTAATAGTAACTGATGAGCCGGCTGCTCTAGCAATTTTTCCACCACCACCTGGCTGTATCTCGACATTATGTATATTGATACCCACTGGAATGTCTTGCAATGGCATACAATTACCTACTTTAATTTCTTTTTTAGAACCACTTTCAACTTTATCTCCAACTTTAATTTTTTGTGGTGCTAAGAAATATGAGTGAGTACCATCCTCAAATTTAACTAACATAATGTAGCATGATCTATTAGGATCATATTCAATTCTTTCAACTGTAGCTTTCATGTCGAATTTTTTTCGATAAAAATCCACATGTCTGTACATTTTCTTATGTCCACCAGCTCTATTAATAGAGGTAATATGACCGTTATTATTTCTACCTTTCATCGCATTTTTAGGTGAAACTAAGGTCTTGAATGGTTTACCTTTCCATAAACCAGTTCTATCAACTAAAATGGTACCTCTTGTAGATTTTGTATATGGTTTAAAAGTTTTTAATGCCATTTATTAAATTCCTGTTGTTAGATCAATGCTCTGACCTTTTTTTAAAGTAATTATTGCTTTTTTATATCCAGATACTTTTACTTTTCTACCTCTGGTAACTTTTGTTCTGCTCTGTTTGTTAATAATATTTATCTTTGTCACATTAACTTTAAATATTTTTTCAATATTCTTTTTTAAGTTTTTCTTATTTGCACCATCTGGTACTTTAAATACAATTTTATTTAGTTCAGATAGGTTAGTTGATTTCTCAGTAACCACTGGAGAAAGAATTTTGTCGTATAAATGAATTTTTTCCATATTATAAATATCTCTTTTCTAATTCTTTTACAGAACTTTCTGTGAAAACTACTTTTTTAAATTTAATAATGTCATAAGCGCTAAAATGATTTACATCTGTAACTTTAACATTTGGAATATTTCTTACTGATTTTTCAATTTTTTCTTTAGAATTTTTATCTAAAATTATTAGTGAATTTGTAATTTCAAGTTTATTGATAATTGAGTTCATCTCTTTTGTTTTTTTAATTTCAGAACTAAAATCATTTAAGATTAATAAATTTTTATTATTATTTTTTTCAGTAATTAATGAAGCGACGCTTTGTTTTTTTTCAGTTTTGTTTAGTTTTCTTTTTTTATAAGCCAATTCACCTTTTGGTCCATGAGCAATACCACCACCTACAAATATAGGAGCTTTTCTACTAGCATGCCTTGCGCCACCAGTTCCTTTTTGAGCATATATTTTTGAAGTTGGTCCTTTTACTTCATTTTGTTGTTTAGTTTTGGCATGTCTTCCTTTGTAATTAGCATTTGTTTTATAAAGAACAGCGCTAACTAATTTATGGTTAATTTTTGCAGAAAAAATCTTGTCCAAAACTTCAATACTATCTTTTTTCCCATCTATGCTAATTTTATCTAATTTCATTATTTTTTCTTTTTCTCAGGTGTTTTTTTAGCCTCTTCAGCAGCTGCTTGTTTCTCACCAATTGTCATTTTGCTTATATTTTTTACTGATTTTTTAACCATTACTTCAGAATTTTTTGAACCAGGTATTGATCCTTTTAAGTAAAGAAGTTCGTTTTCTAAGTCAGTTTTTATTATTTCAATATTTTGCATTGTTCTAAGCTTGTCACCCATATGACCAGCCATTTTTTTTCCTTTAAAAACTTTTCCTGGATCTTGACTATGCCCAGTTGAACCATGAGCTCTGTGTGATATTGAAACACCGTGACTGGCTCTTAAACCACCAAAATTATGTCTTTTCATAGCACCTGCAAAACCTTTACCAATTGTCTTTGATCTTGTGTCTACAAATTTAATATCTTTGAATATTTCTAAACCAAACTCGTTACCTTCTTTGTAAACAGATGTATCATTTACTCTAAATTCTTTTAATTTTTTCTTAGCTTCTGTATTTTTTTTTGAAAAAACACCTTTCATTGCTTTTGTTAATTTTGAATTTTTAATTTTTCCATATCCAAGCTGAACAGCTTTGTATCCTCTTTTTTCTTCTTCAATAACATGAACAACTCTAGCTTTTTCAACCTTAAGCACAGTCACAGGAACTAACTGACCAGATTTATAGAATTCTCTCGTCATTCCTATTTTTTTTCCTAATAAAGCTATCTCACTCATAATTAAATTTTTATCTCCACATCTACACCGGAAGCTAAATCAAGTTTCATCAATGCTTCTACAGTTTGTGGTGTTGGTTCAATGATATCAATTAATCTTTTGTGTGTTCTTGATTCAAACTGTTCTCTACTTTTCTTATCTATATGAGGTGATCTTAATACAGTGTATCTTTCAATCCTTGTAGGTAATGGAATAGGTCCTTTAATTGTAGCTCCGGTTCTTTTAACTGTGTTTACAATTTCTTCTGTAGAGGCGTCTAAAACCTTATTGTCATATGCTCTTAGTTTAATTCTAATGTTCTGTTTTTCCATAATTATCCTGCAATCTTCTTAGTTACTTCGTCTTGAACATTTTGGGGAACTTTAGAATAATGATCAAAGAACATTGAATATTGTGCTCTACCTTGAGACATTGATCTTAAATTATTTATATAACCAAACATATTAGCCAAAGGAACCATTGCTGTAATTACAGTTGCATTACCTCTTTGCTCCTGAGTGCTTATTTGACCTCTTCTACTGTTTAGATCACCTATAACATCGCCCATGTAATCTTCAGGAGTTACTACTTCAACTCTCATTACTGGTTCTAATAATTTTAACCCACCTTTTGTACACGCCTCTTTAAAGCAAGCTCTACTTGCTAATTCAAAAGCTAATACACTTGAGTCAACATCATGATGTAATCCATCTAAGATTGTTACTTTGTAATCAATCATTGGAAAACCAGCTAAAATTCCAGTATCTGATACTGTTTCTATACCTTTTTCAACACCTGGAATAAATTCTTTTGGAATTGCACCACCTTTAATTTTGCTCTCAACATCTCTACCTTTACCAGGCTCTTGAGGTTCTACTAAAAGTTTTACTTTTGCAAATTGTCCAGCACCACCACTTTGTTTTTTATGAGTATATTCAACTTCAGAAGCGGCTTCTATCGTTTCTCTATAAGCAACTTGTGGAGCTCCAACATTGGCTTCTACTTTAAATTCTCTTTTCATTCTATCAACAATAATGTCTAAGTGTAATTCACCCATTCCTTTAATGATCGTTTGCCCCGACTCTTCATCTGATGTAACTCTAAATGAAGGGTCTTCCTTAGCTAATCTACCTAAAGCTTCACCCATTTTTTCTTGGTCAGCTTTTGTTTTTGGTTCTACAGCAATTTCAATTACTGGATCAGGGAATTCCATTGGTTCAAGAAGAACAGAGTTTTCTTTGTCACACAAAGTATGGCCTGTAATAGTATTTTTTAATCCTGCTAAGGCTACAATATCACCTGCATTAGCTTCTTTAATATCTTCTCTAGAGTTTGCGTGCATTAATAACATTCTTCCAACTCTTTCTTCTTTCTCTTTAGAAGAATTAAAGACTGCAGTACCAGTTTTAATTGTACCTGAATAAATTCTAATAAAAGTTAATGAACCAACAAATGGATCGTTAGCTACTTTAAAAGCTAAAGCAGAAAATGGAACACTGTCCTCAAATTTCATTTCCATTTCATCTTCACTGCCTAATTTCGTTCCTTTGATAGAACCAATATCTACTGGACTTGGTAAATAATTAACAACAGCATCGAGTAAAGGCTGTACACCTTTGTTTTTGAATGCTGAACCTGTTAAAACTGGAACAAAACTAAAATTTAGAGTTCCTTTTCTTATACATTTAACTAAATCATCTTCTTTAATTTCATCACCATTTAGATAAGCTTCCATTAATTTTTCATCTTGTTCTACGGCTGTTTCAACTAATTCTGTTCTATATTTTTCTGAAATTTCTTTTAAATCTTCAGGAATTTCCTTGTATTCCCACTCAGCTCCTAATGCCTCATTTTTCCAAACTTGAGCTTTCATCTTAACAAGATCAACTACACCAGATAAAGAAGCTTCAGCACCTATAGGGACTTGTGCAACCAAAGGTTTGGCACCTAATCTATCTCTAATCATATCTACACATCTGAAGAAATCAGCGCCTGTTCTATCTAATTTGTTAACAAAACAAATTCTTGGTACTTTATACTTGTCAGCTTGTCTCCATACAGTTTCGGATTGAGGTTCTACGCCTGCAACACCATCAAAAACGGCAACAGCACCATCTAAAACTTTTAAAGATCTCTCTACTTCAATGGTAAAATCGACGTGGCCAGGTGTGTCTATAATATTAATTCTATGATCATTCCAAAAACAAGTAGTAGCTGCAGATGTGATTGTAATTCCTCTTTCTTGCTCTTGCTCCATCCAATCCATTGTTGCAGCACCATCGTGTACTTCACCAATTTTATGGCTCTTGCCTGTGTAGTATAGAACTCTTTCAGTAGTAGTCGTTTTACCAGCATCTATATGGGCCATGATCCCAATATTTCTATATTTATCTAATGTATGAGTTCTAGCCATATTTTATTACCACCTAAAATGAGCAAATGCCTTATTAGACTCTGCCATTTTATGTACATCCTCTCTTTTTTTAACAGCAGCTCCTTTTTTCTCATAAGCATCGTAAAGCTCATTAAAAATCTTATCTGCCATATGTTTATCTTTTCTTTTTCTTGCTGACTCAACTAACCATCTGATAGCTAACGCTTGTGCTCTTTTACTTTTTACTTCAACAGGAACTTGATAGGTTGCACCACCAACTCTTCTAGATCTAACTTCTACAGTTGGTTTGATGTTATTAATTGCTTCATTGAAAATATTAATCGGTTCATCTTTCGTTTTTGTTTTAATTTTATCGATAGCGTCATAAACTATTTTAGCAGCAATACCTCTTTTACCGTCATACATGATGTTGTTGATTAATTTTGGAATAATAGTTGATTTAAATTTTGGATCTGGAACTACATTTTTTTTGGGTTGTGTTTTTTTTCTAGACATTATTTACCTTTTTTTGTTCCGTATAAAGATCTTCTTTGTTTTCTATTTGCAACACCTTGAGTATCTAGATTACCTCTTAGTATATGATAACGAACACCTGGTAAATCTTTTACCCTACCACCTCTAATCAGCACTACCGAGTGTTCTTGAAGGTTATGACCTTCACCAGGAATGTAAGCTGTAACTTCAAATCCATTTGACAATCTTACTCTAGCAACCTTTCTTAATGCAGAGTTTGGTTTTTTAGGAGTTGTTGTATAAACTTTTACACAAACACCTCTCTTTAAAGGTTGTTTTTGTAAAGCAGGAACTTTGTTCCTAGCTACTGGCTTAACTCTTTTTTTTCTTAACAACTGATTAATAGTTGGCATAAATCTTTTAAATTAATTAATTTATTTTTAGATGAAAATAACTGACAGGTTATTTTGTGGCAGCGTTTAGTACCATTAGAAGTACTACATTCCAACCAAAAATATCGCCAAATTACTTATTAATAGCCCTTTGTCAAACTAAAACTGCAATTTTTAGGCGATTTTTTTACTGATTTGCTTGTGTTTCTTCAGGTTCTGAAGCTTCTATTTTATCCTGCTCTGCTAAGAAATTATTATCATCTTCTAGAGCTTTATTGTTCCATCTATTTTTAATATTACCAGTGCCTGCAGGAACTAATCTTCCAACAATTACGTTCTCTTTTAGACCATTTAATGGATCAACTTTTCCTTTAATTGCAGCATCTGTAAGTACCCTTGTAGTTTCTTGGAACGAAGCTGCTGAAATAAAGGATTCAGTTTGAAGTGAAGCTTTAGTGATGCCCATTAAAACTCTTTCACCAATTGCTGGTGTTTTACCCTCTGCAACTAATTTTTCATTAATATTATCAAACTTAATTCTATCGACCACTTCACCAGGTAAATAACTTGAGTCACCAGATACTTTAACCTCAACTTTTTTAAGCATTTGTCTTAAAATAGTTTCGATATGCTTATCGTTTATGATTACACCTTGTAATCTATAGACTTCTTGAACTTGGTTAACAAAATATTCGGTTAATTCTTTAATTCCTAAAATTCTTAAAATATCATGTGGCAATGGTTGGCCATCTAAAAGATACTCCCCTTTTTGAATTTTTTCACCAGGGTTAAAATTGATATGTTTGCCTTTTGGAATTAAATAATTAGAAGGTTCAGAGCCATCATCAGGAACAATAGATACTCTTTGTTTTCCTCTTACTTCTTTACCAAAAACTACACTACCATCATTTTCTGCAATAATAGCACTATCCTTAGCTTTTCTTGCTTCAAATAATTCAGCAACTCTTGGAAGACCTCCGGTAATATCTTTTGTTTTTGTGGTTTCTTTAGGTAGTCTAGCAATCACGTCACCTGCATAAACCTTTTGACCATCTTTAATTGACAAAATTGAATCTGGCACTAGGTAATATCTTGCTTCGTTATCATCAGCTTTTTTAATTACATTACCTTTTTCATCCCTTAAAGTTATTCTTGGTTTTAAATCGGTACTTTTTGATTGACCTCTCCAATCAATTACTGACTTGGATGAAATACCTGTTGCATCGTCAGTAGTTTCTTGAATTGACACACCATCAATTAAATCTACATAACTAGCTGTTCCACTTTTCTCTGCAATAACCGGAGTAGTGTATGGATCCCATTCACATATTTTGGTATTTGCTTTTACTTTGTCACCATTGTTGAAAAATAGTCTTGATCCGTAAGCAACTTTATAAACTGCTATCTGAACTCCTTTGTCATCCTCTATAGAAAGTTGAGTATTTCTTCCCATAACAATCAAATTCTTTTTTGAGTCCTCTAAAATATTTGAGTTGATTATTTTTAAAGTTCCTTCATTTTTGGTAACTATTTGAGAATCTTGTTTAACTGAAGCTGTTCCTCCAACGTGGAACGTTCTCATTGTTAGCTGTGTTCCTGGTTCACCAATTGATTGAGCAGATATCATTCCAATAGCTTCACCAACATGAACCTTTTTTCCTCTTGATAAATCTCGTCCATAGCAAGTAGCACAAACACCTTCTTTTGAACTACATGTCATTACTGAATAAACTTTAATTGATTTAACTCCAGCAGCATCAATTTTATCGCAGCCTGCCTCATCAATCATTTCAGATTTTTTAATAATTACTTCACCTGATAAAGGGTTTTTAACATCAGCAGCAGTTACTCTTCCTAATGCTCTTTCAGATAAACTAACAACCACATTACCACCCTCTAAAATTTCAGAAAGTTCAATAAATCCAGGATCATCACAATTAACTTTAGTTATTGTTAGGTCTTGTGCGACATCGCATAGTCTTCTTGTTAAATATCCAGAGCTAGCTGTTTTAAGTGCTGTATCTGCTAATCCTTTTCTAGCTCCGTGTGTTGAATTAAAGTACTCTAAAGCAGTCAATCCCTCTTTAAAGTTTGAGATAATCGGACTTTCGATAATTTCCCCTGACGGTTTAGCAATCAAACCTCTCATACCAGCTAATTGTTTCATTT
Source organism: uncultured Pelagibacteraceae bacterium (assembly GCA_902593445.1). Lineage (GTDB taxonomy): Bacteria > Pseudomonadota > Alphaproteobacteria > Pelagibacterales > Pelagibacteraceae > Pelagibacter. Next base: position 3,781 of record CACJIJ010000016.1, on the reverse strand, counting down.
GAGCTGCAGATCCTCTAGCTCCACTGTCAGCCATCATAAATACAGAATTTATTTTCAATCCTTCATCAGTTTTTTCTGTAGCTGAAATTCCTTTCATCATTTCTCCAGCAACTTTATCTGTACACTTAGACCAAGCATCAACAACTTTGTTATATTTTTCACCTCTTGTAATTAAACCTTCAGCGTATTGAGTTTCATAATCTGCAATTAATTTCTTAGTATCATCAATTAATTGAGTTTTATTTTCAGGGATTACAAGATCGTCTTTTCCAAATGAAATTCCTGCTTTAAATGCGTGTTTAAATCCTAAATCTTTAAGCTTGTCACAGAAAATTACAGTTGTTTTTTGACCACAAAATCTAAATACAACATCAATTATTTCCGAAACTACTTTTTTAGGTAATAATCTATCTACCAAAGAGAATTTAATGTTACTATTTTTAGGTAATAAATTTGCTAATAAAAATCTTCCAGCTGTAGAAGTATATTTTTCTATTTTCTTATTCCCTTGCTCATCTAAAGTCTCGTATCTTGAAATGATAGTGCTATGTACATTTATTTGACCAGATGATAACGCAAATTCAATTTGATCTGAATTTGTAAAGTATCCAGCAGGTTTATCAGATAAAGGCTCTTGTGAAAGATAGTAAATTCCTAAAATCATATCCTGACTTGGAACGATAATTGGTTTACCGTTTGATGGAGAAAGAATATTATTTGTAGATAACATTAATATTCTTGCCTCTAATTGAGCTTCTAAACTTAACGGGACGTGCACTGCCATTTGGTCACCATCGAAATCAGCATTAAATGCTGCACAAGTTAAAGGGTGTAATTCAATTGCATCTCCTTCAATTAATTTTGGCTCAAAAGCTTGAACTCCAAGCCTATGAAGTGTTGGTGCTCTATTTAAAAGGACCGGATGCTCTCTAACTATTAATTCTAAAGCGTCCCAAACTGCATTTGTTTCTTTTTCAACTAATTTTTTAGCTTGTTTAATTGTTGAAGCTAAGCCTAATTTATTTAATCTTGCATATAAAAATGGTTTAAATAACTCAAGAGCCATTTTTTTTGGTAAACCACACTCATGTAATTTTAAATCTGGACCGACAACGATCACTGATCTTCCAGAATAATCAACTCGTTTACCTAATAAATTTTGTCTAAATCTTCCTTGTTTACCTTTTAACATTTCAGCAAGAGATTTAAGTGGTCGCTTACCTGTTCCTGTTATTACCCTGCCTCTTCTACCGTTATCAAATAGAGCATCTACAGACTCCTGAAGCATTCTTTTTTCATTTCTTACAATGATATCTGGAGCTTTAAGATCCATTAATCTTTTTAATCTATTATTTCTGTTAATTACTCTTCTGTATAAATCGTTAAGATCTGAAGTAGCAAATCTTCCACCATCAAGAGGAACTAATGGTCTTAATTCTGGTGGTATAACTGGTACAACAGTCATAATCATCCACTCAGGTTTTTGACCTGTTTCAATAAATGACTCGATTAATTTTAATCTTTTAATTGCTCTTTCTTCGTTAACTTTTGATTTGGTTTCTTTAATAAAGCTAACAAGATTTTTTCTTTCTAATTCTAAATCTAAATTTTTCAGCATCTCAAGAACAGCTTCTGCTCCTATTCCTGCTGTAAAACTTTCTTCACCAAACTCATCCTGGTATTTTGCTAATTCTTCCTCATTTAAAAGTTGATTTTTTTGTAAACCAGTTAAACCAGGTTCTATTACTATAAAGTTTTCAAAATAAAGAACTCTCTCTATTTCTTTTAATTTCATGTCTACTGCTAAAGCAATTCTGCTTGGAAGAGACTTTAAGAACCAAATATGTGCTACTGGTGTAGCAAGATTAATGTGGCCCATTCTTTCTCTTCTTACATTTGATTTTGTAACCTCAACACCACATTTCTCACAGATAATTCCTCTAAATTTCATTCGTTTATACTTACCGCATAAACACTCATAATCTTTTATTGGTCCAAAAATCCTTGCACAGAATAAACCATCTTTTTCAGGTCTAAACGTTCTATAATTAATTGTTTCAGGCTTTTTAATTTCACCAAATGTCCAAGATTTAATTTTCTCTGGACTAGCAAGTGAAATTTTAATGCTATTAAAATTTTGAGCTTCTGAAATTTCGCTGCCCTTAAATAGATCTGTTAATTCTTTTTTCATTAATTAAGCTCCACATTTAATGCTAGTGATTTAATCTCTTTAACTAAAACGTTAAACGACTCTGGTATACCTGACTCAAAGTTTTCTTCACCTTTAACTATAGTCTCATAAACTTTAACTCTTCCTGCGACGTCATCAGATTTAACAGTTAAAATTTCCTGTAATGTATATGATGCACCATATGCTTCAAGAGCCCACACTTCCATTTCACCAAATCTTTGACCACCTAACTGTGCTTTACCACCAAGGGGTTGTTGTGTAACCAAACTGTAAGGTCCAGTAGATCTTGCATGAATTTTATCTTCAACTAAGTGATGAAGTTTTAGCATGTAAATTATTCCAACAGTAACCGGTCTATCAAATTTCTCTCCAGTTCTTCCATCCCATAAATAAGTTTGTCCTGATCCTGGTAGATTTGCTAGTTCAAGCATCTCAGTAACATTTTTTTCTTTAGCACCATCAAAAACAGGTGTTGAGATTGCGATACCATTTTGTAAATTTTCACAAAGATCTTTGAATTCACTCTTACTTAATTTATCTACTTTTTCGTTGAAAATTTCTTCTCCATAAACAGATTTTAAGAACTTTTCGATTTTTTCTGTTCTTTCAATTTTTTTGTTATTTTCGTTTACTAAATTTTTAACTTTTTCACCAAATTCTTTACATGCCCAACCTAAATGTGTCTCTAAAATTTGTCCAACGTTCATCCTACTTGGAACACCCAGAGGATTTAATACAATGTCAACCGGTCTGCCGTCTTCTCTGTAAGGCATATCTTCAACAGGTACAATCTTACTTACTACTCCTTTATTTCCGTGTCTTCCAGACATTTTATCACCAGGTCTTAATCTTCTTTTGATAGCAACGAATACTTTTACCATTTTCATAACACTTGGTAATAAATCATCACCACTTCTAATTTTTAAAACTTTATCTTCAAATCTCTCGGTTATGTCTTGTTTCGCTTTATTATATTGATCTTTTAATTGAGCTAATGTCGCTTCGTCATTTACATTTCCTACTGTGATTTTGAAAACATCATTAATTGATAATGTATTAATTGTATCAAAATCTAACTTAGTTTCTTCTGATAAATCTTTTAATTTTTTAGTTAAAGATGATCCTGACAAGAATTGTGAAGCTCTTTGCTTAATACTTCTTTCTAATATTTCTTCCTCAACAATTTTATCTTGTTGAACTTGCTCAATTTCAGCTCTTTCAATAGTTATTGATCTTTCGTCCTTCTCAATTCCATGTCTATTGAATACTCTTACATCAACTACTGTTCCACTTGATCCTCTAGACATTCTTAAAGATGTATCAGTTACATCAATAGCTTTTTCTCCAAAAATTGATCTTAATAATTTTTCTTCTGGACCAGATGCTGAGTCACCTTTTGGAGTAACTTTACCAACCAAAATATCTCCAGCATTGACCTCTGCACCAATATAAACTATTCCTGATTCATCAAGGTTTTTTAAAGCCTCTTCATTTACATTTGGTATATCTCTAGTTATTTCTTCTTCACCAAGCTTTGTATCTCTTGCCATTATTTCGTATTCAACAATGTGAACAGATGTGAATACGTCA
>CACJIJ010000015.1 GCA_902593445.1 uncultured Pelagibacteraceae bacterium | reverse complement strand
AAAAAAGTATTTTATTATATTGTTTTGGAAAATTACGGTAGCGGCAAAGGGCTGTCAGAATTCTCATTTAGATATTTTATTACTGACGCTCTATCTTTTTCTTTTCTAAGACCTGCATATGCCATCTTTGTTCCTTTTATCCATTTAGCGGGTTTAATTAAAAATCCGTTTAGTTCTTCAAATGTCCAATTCTTATCATATGCAACTAGCGCTTTGGAGTATTTATACTCTTCTATCGCTCCAACTTTTCTCCCAACAACATTATATAGAGCTGGACCTATAGCATTCTTTCCTCCTTTAACAATTGAATGACAAGCTGCACATTTTTTGAAAACTTTTTCACCATGCGCAATATCTCCCATTGCCATCAATGCTGATATATCAATTTTGTCTGATGTAGTGCTTGAGCTGGTTGTGGATACAGTAGTGGCAGCTTCTACTTCAACTGAATAACCAGGTGTTTCAGGTTTCTCTACATGGAATATAACATCAGATAATTTTCCAATACCGATAACAAGCAGCGCAACCATTAAAATTGCAGCAACTATTTTATTTATTTCGAAAGAATCCATTTTTTCTAAATTTTGTAGTGAACGTATAACATGATAAATTAAAAAAAAGCTAAAATTTAATGTATAAATTTGCCTCTATAGTTGTTTAATGAGTATAATAATTTGAAAATATAATGAAAACTTTAGTAATTATACCATCTAGAATGTCAGCTACTAGGCTGCCAGGTAAACCTTTGCTAAAAATAAATGGTTTATCAATTATTTCTCATGTATCTAAAAAGGCTGAGGAGGCCAATATTGGAGAAGTGATTGTAGCCACAGAGGACCAGGAAATTATGGATGATGTTAAAAGAAATGGTTTCAACGCTATTTTGACTAGTAATAAACACAAGACAGGTACAGATAGAATTCACGAGGCATTTAAAAAATTAGATATTAAGGATGTTGATTTTATTATGAATTTGCAAGGCGATGAACCAGCAATAGACATCCAAGATATAGTAAGATTGAATGATAAAATGTTACAAAATCCCTCTAATATAGGAACTCTTGCTGCAACAATTAAAGAAAACAAATATTTGAAAAATGAAAATATTGTAAAGGTCATTACCGAAAATGCTCTAGGGGAGAACAATTTTCCAAAGGGTATTTCTTTTTTAAGAAAGTCTGAGAGAATAGATAATATTTATCATCATATTGGAGTTTATTGCTATTCAAAAGACTCACTCGAAAAATTTGTTCAACTAAGTCAATCTAAAAATGAAATAGAAAATCGGTTAGAGCAATTAAGAGCATTAGATAATAATATTGATATTAAAGTCTCGCTTGCAAAGTCATCTCCAATAGGAGTAGATACAGAGGAAGATTATCTAGCCTTAAAAAAAATAATGGAATATAAGAATTGATGAGTAAAATTTATTTTCAAGGAACCTTTGGTGCATATTCTCATTTAGCAGCGCTTTCTATTTACCCTAAAGCAGAAATATTGCCCTGTAAAACTTTTGATGATTGTTTTAACAAAGCATCTGAGGAGCCAGATAGTAGAATTATAATTCCAGAGTCAAATAGAATTACTGGTAACATTGGAATTGAATATTTAATATTTAAACATAGGCTAAATATTTATAAAGAGCATTTTCAAAAAATTGAACACAACTTATTAGGACAACCTGGCGCTAAATTAAAAGATATCAAAGAAGTATACTCACACGCACAAGGATTATCCCAGTGTTCGAAATTTATAAAAGAAAATAGTTTAGCAGAACATATTAGAGCGGATACCGCTGGATCTGCTGAAATGATTTCTAAAACAAAAGATGTTAAGCAATCAGCTATAGCATCTTCATTAAGTGCTAAAATTTATGGCTTAGAAGTAATTAAAAAAAACATAGAAAACGAAAGTGGAAATTTGACAAGATTTTTGGTTATGGGAAAAAATATTTCTCAACCAGAATTCAAAGAAAAAACTTACATAACCTCTTTTTTATTTAAATTAAAAAGTAAGCCAGCTGCCCTCTATCAATCACTAGGAGGTTTTGCTATTAATGGTGTAAATTTAACTAAACTACAAAGTTATCCAGAAAAAAATAGTTTCGACTCTTATTTTTTCTTATGTGATTTGGATGGACACATCGAAGATCCAAAAGTTCAGAAATCTCTTGAAGAGCTAGGTCTACATTGTGAGGATTTTCACGTTCTAGGTGTTTTCGAAGCAGATATCTTGAGACAAAAAAAATAAGAATCTTTTCTTGTAGATTAGAAATTTAAACTGCTATAATGGTTTTGGAGGCTAGAGGTGGATGCTGCTTGAACCCGACCAGATCTTAACGGAAGCAGTCGTAGAGACAGTTATTCAGGTTCTAGTCTCCTTATGGATATATGAATAATAACTCAAAAGTACTAGCATTAAAATATAGACCACAAACTTTTGACGATCTAATTGGTCAAGAGGTTGTTGTAGAAACTATAACCAATTCGATTAAAGCTGACAAAATACCCAATGCATATTTGTTCACTGGAATAAGGGGAATAGGAAAAACCACAACAGCACGAATTGTTGCAAAAGCACTTAATTGTTCAAATGGTATCGATAACTTATGTAAAGAAAACTTTTGTGCAAGTTGTAAATCTATAAGTGAGTCTAGTCATATAGATGTGCTTGAAATGGATGCAGCGAGCAAAACAGGTGTTGATGACGTAAGAGATTTAATCGAATTTTCAAGATATGGGCCGACCTCGGCCAAATATAAAATCTTCATTATTGATGAAGTTCATATGTTAAGCAAACAAGCATTTAATGCATTATTAAAAACTTTAGAGGAACCACCAGCATATCTAAAATTTATTTTTGCAACTACAGAAATTAAAAAAATTCCAATTACAGTAGTATCTAGATGTCAAAGATTTGATCTATCTAGAATTAAATCCTCAGAGTTATTGGAGTTTATTAAAAAAATTAAGGACAAGGAAAATGGAAACATAAGCGACGATGCTTTAAAGCTTATAGTAAAAATTTCCGAGGGTTCTGTTAGAGATTCTTTATCGTTGCTGGATAGAGCATTATTAAGTTTAGACGAAGGAAAAGAATTAGACTTAAATTCAGCTCAGAAAATTTTTGGGTATTTTGATAAATCTCAATTAATCGATTTGATTGAGTTAATTTTAAAAGGTGAAGAAACAAAAGTAATAAGTATTTATAGAAAAATTTATGACCAAGGAGTTGAACCAAAGGTTTTTATTAATGATTTCTTAGAGTTACTTTACTACTTTAAAAATATTAATTCTTTAACTTTAGAAAGCACAAACTTTTCATTAAATGATGAAGAGTTTTCTAAAATTAAAAATTTATCAAATCAAATAGATACAGAGGTATTAATATTATTTTGGCAATTTGCTATCTCTTCTCTCGGAGAGATAGACATAGTTTCTAATCAACACCTATCAATTGAGATGTTCTTAATAAGACTAATGCATTTAAGTTCTGTAAAATCTGAAAATAAAATTGAAAATGTTGAGCTTGAAACCCAGAGTAAAAATCTAGTTAATAATACAGAAACTGAATTAACTTCTAAAACAATAAATCAAATTAAGAATGTTGCACAAGAAGAAAAAACTAAACCAGAAGTTCAGACAGAAATCAAAGCAGAAAATAAAATTAATATAAATGCATTTGAGGATTTAATTGAAATTTGTTCAAAAAAAAAAGAGATCAAACTTAAATACGAATTAGAAAAAAATGTTAACCTTGTAAAATTTGAAAAAAATAGAATTGAAATATCTTTTAATGAAAGTTTAGATAAAGATTTTGTAAAAGACTTGTCATCCAAACTTTTTGAGTGGACTGGTGAAAGATGGATAATTACATTCAGTAAATTAAAGGGGCAAATGTCAGTAAAAGACAAACAGAAAAATGTAAAAAAACAATTAATAGATGAAATGAAAAATTCAGAAATATTTAAAAGTGTGATGGATAAATTTCCTGATGCAGAATTAATAGATGTAAATTCAAAAAAAGATGGAGTTGATAATGACTGATTTTAGTAAAATTTTAGATAAAGCAAAAGAACTTGAGGCAAAAATGAAAGAAAGCCAGCAAAAAATTAAGGAAATTAGAGTTGAAGGAGTCTCGGGCTCAAATTCTGTAAAGATAACTTTGGATGGAGAGGGAGAGATGCAAACAATAAAGTTATCCGATGAAATTATGAAAGAGGACAAAACCATAATTGAAGATTTAATTGTTGCAGCACATAATAGTGCTAAATCTCAACTTAAATCAAAAACAACTGAGGAAATTTCAAAAGCAGCTGGAGGTTTTGGAATTCCTGGTTTTAAATGGCCTTTATAGTAGATGCAAAATATCAGTGAGATAGAAGAGTTAATTAAATTAATTTCAAAACTTCCTGGTTTAGGTCCCAAATCAGCAAAAAGAATTGTTTTAAAATTAATAAATAATCGTGACGAACTTGTAAAACCAATGGCAAATATATTAGCGCAGGTTTATAAAAATGTAGTTAGATGCAATTCATGTGGTGCCTTAAAGTCAAATTCAAATGGTTGTTTAAATTGTGAAAATACAAAAGAAAAATATAATAAAATTTGTGTGGTAGAGGATATTGCAGACCAATGGTCGATTGAAAACTCAAATATCTTTCAGGGCTATTTTCATATTTTAGGAGGGACAATTTCTTCAGTTGGTCAAAGAAAAGAAGATTTATTAATTAACTCATTAGTTGAAAGAGTTAATAGAGATAAAATCGAAGAAGTAATTCTTGCAACTAGTGCAACTGTTGAAGGTCAAACAACCGCATACTACATTCAAGATAGTCTAAAAAATTTAGATGTTAAAATTACTAAATTAGCACAAGGTTTACCAGTAGGAGGAGAGATTGAAAGTCTAGATGATGGAACTTTATTTTCTGCTTTTAAAAATCGATCTAATTTGGTTTCGAACTCAGATTAGATTTTTTTTTCAATCTATTTAAATGAAGTAATGGTTCGGTATAACCTGAAGGTTGTTCTTTACCTTTAAAAACCAAATCACACGCAGTTTGAAATGCTATAGAGTTTTCATAATCACCACTCATTTTAACATATAGCGGATCATCTTTATTCTGGTCGTCTACTATTTTAGCCATGTCTTTCATTATCTCAGTAACTTGTATTTTTGTTGTAATTCCATGATGAATCCAATTGGCAATATGCTGTGAAGAAATTCTTAGTGTTGCTCTATCTTCCATTAAACCTATGTTGTTAATATCAGGCACTTTAGAACAGCCTACTCCTTGATCGACCCACCTTACAACATACCCCAATAAAGTTTGTGCAGAGTTTGAAATTTCTTTATTTATATCCTCTACAGACCAATTAGGTCTATCTGCTATTGGAATTGTTAAAAGATCATCAAGGCTAGCTGGTTCTCTTTCAGTTAATTTTTTTTGTTCATCGAAAATATTTATTTCATGATAATGCAGAGCATGTAAAGCAGCTGCTGTTGGTGATGGAACCCACGCACAGTTTGCACCTGCTTTTAAGTGTCCTGTTTTTTGCTCCATCATATCTTTCATTTTATCTGGCATTGCCCACATCCCTTTTCCAATTTGAGCTTTACCAGAAAACCCACAACTTAAACCAATATCAACATTGTTATTTTCGTATGCAGTAATCCACTTAGATGATTTCATATCACCTTTTTTTATCATAGGACCAGCTTCCATTGATGTATGCATTTCATCACCAGTTCTATCTAAGAATCCAGTATTAATAAAAAAAACTCTATTTTTAAGACTTCTAATACATTCTTTTAAATTTACTGATGTTCTTCTCTCTTCATCCATAATACCAATCTTACAAGTGTACTTAGGTAAATTTAGAACCTCCTCAACTTTAGAAAAAATTAGATCTGTAAATGCAGTCTCGTCTGGACCATGCATTTTAGGTTTTACAATATAAACTGACCCAGTTCTTGAATTATTTTTATTTTTAATATCATGCAGCGCAGCTGCTGTAGTCATAAATGCATCCATAATACCCTCAGGCACTTCACTTCCATCACTCAATAAAATTGAAGGGTTAGTCATTAGATGACCAACGTTTCTTACAAGTAAAAGACTTCTGCCATGTAACTTTAAGCCCTTGCCATCTTTTGAGATATAGCTTCTGTGTGGATTTAATTTTCTCTCAAACAATTTTCCTTCTTTTTCAAATTTTGACTTGAGGTCTCCTTTCATTAGACCTAGCCAATTTCGATAACAAATAATTTTATCTTCTGAGTCAACGGCTGCTACACTATCTTCGTTATCACAAATTGTAGACACTGCAGATTCTAGTATAATATCACTTATACCTGCATGATCTTGTTGAGCAGCAAAAGCTCTTGAGTCTTTTAGAATTTCAATATGCAAATTATTATTCTTTAGAATAATTGCAGACGGATTATCACTTTCGCCTCGGTGCCCAACAAATTTATTTTCGTCCTCCAAATCAAAAATATCAGCACCTTTTAAAACTTTTAATTTCCCATATTTTACAGCAAAACTTGTAATTTTATTCCAACTTAATCCAGCTAATGGAAAGTATTTATCTAAAAAATCTCTTCCATATTTTATAACCATTTCACCTCTTAAAGGGTCATACCGTTCAGATACGCTGTCTTCAGACTGTTCAATTACATCTGTACCATAAAGACTATCATATAAACTCATCCATCTTGCATTAGCAGCATTTAATGCATACCTCGCATTCATGACAGGTACAACTAGCTGAGGTCCAGCTATACTTGCTATTTCTTCATCAACATTTTCAGTTTCTATTTTAAAATCAGGTCCTTCATTTTTTAAATAACCAATTTCTAATAAAAATTTTTTGTACTCATCTAAATTAAATTCTTTACTTTTATTTTTGATATGCCAATCATCTATTTTCTTCTGTAAATCTTCCCTTAATTTAATTAATTGTTTATTTTTTGGTGCTAACTCATCAAGAGTTTTTTCTAGACCTAACCAAAAATTTTCTGAAGATACATTTGTATTTTTTAATAATTCATCATTTACGAAGTTTGATAGCTTTTCAGATACTTGAAGATTATTAATTTTAATGTATTTTTCTTGCATAGCACTTAATTCGTACCCCATCTGTATTTTTGCCTGAGAGCTTTACTCCTTCGGCGGAAATCAATCTCTTTCCAGAGTGTTATGCTTTAATCGGTCCTTTTGCCTGAGAGTTTCCGGGGTGGTTGCTCCTTCGGCGCTATAAATAGTCTCTCCCGATAATGAATTTGTATCTGTTAAATGATTTAAGTCAATTAATAAGAATTACACCTTATTTAATATCATTTTATTGCCTTTTTTGTATTTTAACCATCCGCTATAAATAAAATATGAAAAATTATCTAAATTTTGAAACAGAAATTAAAGATCTAGAAAACGAACTAGAAAAATTGAAAGATCCTTACAATCAAGAGGGATTGTCAGAAGTTGATACTCAAAAAATTTCAAGCACTCAAACAGAAATAGATGAAAAATTAAAAAATATTTATTCCAATCTAGATCCTTGGCAGACTACTATGGTTGCTCGTCATGAAGATAGGCCTAAAGCAAAATTTTTTATTGATAATTTATTCGATGATTTCATCTCACTATCTGGGGATAGATATTATGGAGAGGATAAATCAGTATTAACTGGATTTGCAAAGTTCAATGGAAAATCTGTTTTAGTAATAGGTCAAGAAAAAGGAGAAGATTTAGATAGTAGGATTGAGAGAAATTTTGGGATGATGAGACCAGAGGGTTATAGAAAAACAATAAGATTAATGAACTTAGCAAACAAATTTAATATTCCCATAATTTCTTTTATTGATACTCCAGGAGCATATCCAGGTGTAGGAGCAGAAGAAAGAGGACAAGCCGAAGCAATTGCAAAATCAATCGAATGCTGTATGGAGCTTAAAGTTCCAACAATTGCAATAATTATAGGTGAGGGTGGTTCTGGTGGAGCAATTGCATTAGCTTCATCAAATAAAGTCCTTATGCTAGAAAATGCAATTTATTCAGTAATATCCCCTGAGGGATGTGCAACTATTTTATGGAGAGATCCAAAAAAAATGCTTGATGCTGCGAAAGCTATGAAACTTTCAGCTAAAGATTTATTAAAATTAAAAGTTATTGATGAAATAATTGAAGAACCTTTAGGTGGTGCGCATAGAGATAGAGATATTATATTAAATAACGTGAGAGAAACTTTAACAAAAAATTTAAATTATTTTGATGAATTATCTTCTGAAGAAATAATGAATGAAAGAAAAAATAAATTTCTTAAAATTGGAAGAAACGATGGTTTTATGACTAGTACTGAGGATCTAAGCACATTAACTGTTAAGAAAAATAATTTTCATAAAATTTTAAAATCAAAAAAAGTATTATCAGCTATTGCTGGTGGATTAATTTTAATTTCTTTAATTTTGTTATTTATTTAAATTTATAAAGCACCATGACAATGCTTGAATTTTTTTCCAGATCCACAAAAACATGGTTCATTTCTTCCCATTTTTTTATTATTTGAAATTTGTTTAGAAATATCATTTTGTTTTTTTTCATTTTCCTGGCTTGTCTCAAGAACAACTTTTAAGTTTATTAAAATAGTTACATAATCTAATTTTAATTTTTCTAAAAGATTTGAAAATAATTCAAATGCTTCTTTTTTATATTCAACTAATGGATCTCTTTGACCATAAGATCTTAGACCTATAACTTGTCTTAGTTGCTCCAAATATTGAATGTGTGATTTCCAATTCAAATCAATTGATTGAAGAAAAATTCTTTTTTCAATTTCTTTTGCATGATCTTCACCCAGAAGTTTAATCCGTTCTTTTCTAGTTTCTTGAAATTTATTAGAAATCTTTTCTCTAAAATCTTTATCTTTTGTTTCAATTAAATCCTTAAATTCAGTTTCTTCAAAACTTTTTCCAACTATTTGCTTAGTTTTATTACTAAATTCATTGCTTTTAGGATCTGATAATTTTGAAATTTTTAACTTAATTAAATCATCAGATATTTCTTTTAAAAATTCATCTGAATAATCAAAGATATTTTCACTATTCATCGCATTTTTTCTTTGTGAAAATACAACATGCCTTTGATCATTAAGTACGTTATCAAATTTGATAAGTGTTTTTCTTATATCAAAATTTCTAGCTTCTACTTTCTGCTGGGCTCGCTCTAATGCTTTGTTAATCCAAGGATGATCAATACTTTCACCGTCTTTAAGTCCAAGTTTTTCAAGCATACTATTCATAGACTCTGATCCAAAAATTCTCATTAAATCATCCTCTAGACTAACGTAAAATACAGAGCTACCTTCATCTCCTTGTCTTCCCGATCTTCCTCTAGCTTGATTATCAACCCTTCTAGATTCCATCCTCTCTGTACCAATAACAAATAAACCGCCCAAGGATTTAATTTTATCTTTATTTGTTTTTAGTTGGTCCTCTGGAATAGAACCTTTTTTACCACCAAGTTGAATATCAACACCTCTTCCAGATATACTTGTTGTAATAATTACTGATTTTTCTTTTCCTGCGTTTGCAATTATTTCGGCTTCATTTTCATGGTTTTTTGCGTTTAAAACTACATGTTTAATATTTTTTTGATTTAATAAGTTTGAATAAACTTCAGATTTATTAATACTCGAAGTAAATACTAAAATAGGCTGACCCAATTTGTTTCTTTCAATTATTTTTTCTATAATTGCTTCATTCTTTTCTTTTTCTGTTCTAAAAATTAAATCATTAAAATCTTTTCGGATCATTTCTTTATTTGTTGGAATTACAACAACAGGTAGATTATAAATTTCAAAAAATTCTTCAGATTCTGTAGCAGCTGTACCAGTGCAACCAGATATTTTTTTATAGAGTTTAAAATAATTTTGATAAGTTATTGAAGCTAGGGTTTGATTTTCAGCCTGTACTTGAATTTTTTCTTTAGCTTCTAATGCTTGATGCAAGCCATCTCCAAAACGTCTGCCTTCTAAAATTCTTCCGGTAAGTTCATCAATAATTTTAAGACTTCCTTCTTTAACAATATAGTCTCTACCCTTTTCAAATAAATGATTTGCTCGTAAAGCTTGATTAACATGATGAACTAAATGTAAATTTTCTGGGTCATAAAAATTATTATTTTTTAAAATACCAGCGTTGGAAAAAAGTTTTTCAACATTATTTATTCCATCATTTGTCAATAAAATGCTCTTTTCTTTTTCATCTATTTCAAAGTCTTTATTATTTAAGATTCTAATTAGTTTATCAATTGCTAGATATTGAGAAGTTTTATCTTCAGCTGCGCCAGAAATTATCAAAGGTGTTCTTGCTTCATCAATTAAGCATGAATCTATTTCATCCACTATTGAAAAATTATGATCTCTCTGAACCATTTGCTCTTCAGAAAATTTCATATTGTCTCTCAAGTAATCAAAACCCAATTCACTATTAGTCGCATAAGTAATGTCACAATTATAGTTTTTCTTTCGTTCAGCATCATCTTGATAGTTGTTAATAAATCCTGATGAGAGACCTAGAAAATTATAAATTTGACCCATTTCAATTGAGTCTCTTTTTGCAAGATAATCATTTACCGTCACTATGTGAACACCTTTACCGTTTAAAGCATTTAAATATGCGGCAAGCGTTATGGTTAAAGTTTTTCCTTCTCCAGTTCTCATTTCAGCAATTTTACCCTGATGTAAAGCTACACCTCCAATTAACTGAACGTTAAAGTGTCTTTCATTCCGTGTTCTTTTGGCTGCTTCTCTAACCAAAGCAAAAGCTTCAGGAAGTAGCGCATCTAAAGATTTTCCATCAGTTATCTGATTTTTAAATTCGTTAGTTTTTTTTGGAAAGTCAGCGTCATTTAAATTTTTAAAATCTTCCTCATACAAGTTTATTTTTTCAACAATTTTACCAATTCTATCTAGCTCTTTTTGATTACTAGATCTGATAAATTTTGTTATTAAATTTAATGGGTTAAACATTACTATTTGATTTATTCTTTACTTATATTGTTTAATATATGTATTAAATAAATAATTTAAACATTATGGGAATTAATTTAACAAATTTTTTATCGTCAAAATCAAAAAATACTAAAATGATTGATTTTCAAGACCTTGATCACATTGATGGTCTTTCAATTTCAGTTGTTTCAGCAAATTTATATAAAGATATTAGAGATGATTTAACAATGTTTTATTTTAGAGAGGGTGCAAATTATGCCTCTGTTTATACTCAATCCAAAATAGTATCTGAGAATATCAAGTGGAATCAAAAGCAAAAAGCAAAAAAAATATTTTCTCTCATTGTAAATACAAGAAATGCAAATGCTTTTACTGGAAAACAAGGATATGAGAGTTTAAAAAAAATAGCAGATTTAACTGCTAAAGAATTAAGCAAAAAACAAGCACAAGATGAGGAAATTCCTAAAAAAATTTCTTCTAAAAATATAATTTTTGGTTGCACCGGTACTATTGGAGAAACTTTTCCGTATGAAAAAATTTCAAATAATATTTTAAATTTAATTAATAAAATTCGCTACACTCAAAATAAATTTATTTGGATGAAAGCAGCACTTGCAATTATGACCACCGATACAAATCCAAAATTAGCTATGGAGGAATGTCAAATTGGAAATGAAAAAGTAAAAATTTATGGAATTGCCAAAGGATCTGGTATGATTTATCCAAATATGGCTACAACCTTAGCTTATATATTTACTGATGCAACTTTATCTAATGATGTTTTGGGAAAGTTGTTAAAAAAAAATATAACAAATACATTTAATGCAATTTCCTGTGATGGAGACACAAGTACCAACGATATGGTAACTATCTTTGCAACTAATGAAGTAAAAAATTCTCAAGTAAAAAGCGTGAATGATAATAAAATTAAAAATTTTGACAACGCACTAAATAATGTTCTTTTGAATTTAGCTAAAAGAGTTGTGTCAGATGGAGAAGGAGCATCGAAATTTATCACAATAAATGTTAGTAAATGTAAAAATGAGATAGACGCTAAAAAAATTGCTTTTTCAGTTGCAAATTCTCCTTTAGTAAAAACTGCAGTTGCAGGTGAAGACCCAAATTGGGGACGAGTTGTAATGGCAATTGGTAAAGCAGGCCCTAAAATTAATTTGAATAAATTATTAATTAAGTTTGGAAATATAATAATTGTAGAAGGTGGAAAACTAAATCAAACTTACGATGAAAACCAAACGGCAAATTATATGAAATCTGAAAATATAGAAATTAATATTGAAACTTTTACAGGAAAGAAAAACTTTACAGCTTATACAATGGATTTAACAAAAAAATATATTGAAATTAACGCAGATTACAGAAGTTAGCTTATTGAAAAATCAAATTCTATAATTAATTTAAATATTATGATCAAATATAAACTTTTTTGTAACAATTGTGATTTAAAATTTGACAGCTGGTTTGCATCTTCGGATGAATATGAAAGATTAAAAAAGAAAAAGCTTTTGAATTGTCATAAGTGCAATTCATTTAAAGTTGAAAAAACAATCATGGCACCTCAGCTAATTAATAAAAAATCAAAAACTGATGAAAAAATAAACTTAGAAAAATATAATAAGGTAAAAAAAACTATCAGAGATTATCAAAAGTTTATTAAAGATAATTTAAAATATGTTGGTGACAATTTTGCCTATGAGGCTAGATCAATTCATTATAATGGTAAAAAGAAATCTAAAGGTATTTATGGGAGCGCATCAAAGGAAGATTTAAAAGAATTAAAAGAAGAGGGCATAGATGCTCAAATGATCCCTTGGATAGACGAAAATGAAAATTAGTTTTTAATAAACTTTCCTATATAATTTATCGATAAATCCTTAGAAATATTCCATTCATCCTTAATAATATTAAAATTCATACCGTCTAATTTATTGAGAGATAAATCATATTTCATTAAAATATTTTTAAGATCCTCAGGTTTAACAAACTTTTCCCATTCGTGTGTTCCTATTGGAAGCCATCTTAATATATATTCTGCTCCAACAATCGCGAAAACATAAGATTTTAAAGTTTTATTTATTGTTGCAACAAACATTAGTCCTTTTTTTTTTAAAAGTTTGGAGCAAGATTTTAAAAAAAAATCTACATCTTCAACATGTTCTACAATTTCCATATTTAAAATGACATCAAATTTTTTTTTAATTTTAAGTTTTTCAGGTGATGAACACAAATAATTAATTTTTAATTTATTTTTTTTTGAATGAAGTTTTGCAATTTTTATATTTTTATCAGATGCATCTATACCTGTTACACTCGCACCCATTCTTGACATTGGTTCAGATAATAATCCTCCTCCACATCCGATATCTAAAATATTTATACCTGATAAAGGTTTAGACTTATTTTTTAACTTGAAATTATTAACAACATTTTCCTTTATATATTTAATTCTTGTTGGATTAAATTTATGAAGTGGTTTGAATTTTCCTTCTGGATCCCACCATTCATCGGCCATTTTAGAAAATTTATCTATTTCTTTTTTATTTATACTAGTCATTGAGATAAATAGTTGACATAATAATTTAGATGTATTTTATCCATTATTTATTAAATATTTATAATTAAAGCTAGCATGAAAACAGTCGTATTAAAATTTGGTGGAACATCTGTAGGTACTATAGATAGAATCAAAAAGGTATGTAAAATAATTGCTTTTTACAAAAGGAAAAAAAATAGAGTAGTTGTTGTCTCATCAGCAATGAGTGGTGTGACAAATGAATTAGTAAATAAATCCAAACTGATTAGTAATAATTTTGATAAGGCAGAATATGATGCATTGGTTTCGACTGGAGAACAAGTATCATGTGCACTTATTGCAGGACGATTAAAACATAAAGGTTTAAAATCAAGATCATGGACTTCTTGGCAATTGCCTATTTTAACAGATGGTCCTCACTCGAGTGCAAGAATTAGTTCAGTAGGTATTACAGAGCTAAACAAATATATTAAGTCAGGTGGTATACCTATTATCACAGGTTTTCAAGGTATTGGCAATGATTTTAGAATTACTACCATTGGAAGAAGTGGATCTGATGCCACAGCAATTATGATTGCAAAATTCATCAAAGCTGATGAGTGTATAATTTATACTGATGTAGATGGAATATATACTACCGATCCAAGGCAATATAAAAAAGCAAAAAAAATTAAAAAAATTTTTTATGATGAGATGTTAGAGATGGCATCTCTGGGTTCTAAAGTAATGCAACCTACATCTGTTCAGGATGCAAAATTAAATAGGATTGATATTAAGGTTAAATCCTCTTTTGTTTCAAAATCTGGAACTTTGATAACAGGTTCAAAAAAAGCGTTTAGCGACCAAATTATTACAGGAATATCATCTACAAAAAATGATGCTAAAATTACAATTATAGGTGTGAAAGATAGACCAGGAGTCGCTGCTTCGATTTTTAAACCACTATCGAATAATCTTATAAATGTAGATATGGTTGTTCAAAACATTTCTTTAGACGGAAAAGAAACCGATCTTACGTTTACAATAAAATCTGAGGATTTAAAAAAAACAGAAAAATTAATTAAACAAAATAAAAAAATATCTTTTAAAAAATTATCATTTGATAAAGGTGTTTCTAAAATTTCTATTATAGGTGTCGGCATGATAACTACTCCAGGAATAACATATAGAATGTTTCAGGCTCTAGCCTCAAGAAAAATTAATATTTTGGTTATTTCTACTTCTGAGATAAAAATTTCAGTTCTAGTTTCTGTTAAGCATGCTAAAAGAGCTATAGCTGCTTTACATAAAGAATTTAAATTAGACTAATTATAATGAGCGTAAGACCTTTTAGAGATATTAAAAGAAGAAAAACAAAAGTAATAAATGTTGGAAAAGTAAAGATTGGTGGTGACCACCCTATTTCTGTTCAATCAATGACGAACACTCTAACCACGGATGTTAAAGCGACTATCAAACAAATAAATGACATAACTGAGGAAGGAGCAGATATTGTAAGAGTTTCTTGTCCGGATGAAAGCTCAACATTAGCATTAAAAGAAATAATAAAACATATCTCAATTCCAGTAGTTGCAGATATTCATTTTCACTATAAAAGAGCTATCGAGGCAGCTGAAAATGGAGCTAGTTGTTTAAGAATTAATCCAGGAAATATTGGAGATGCATCGAAGATACATGAGGTATTAAAAGCTGCAAAGAATAACAATTGTTCAATAAGGATTGGAGTTAATGCTGGCTCATTAGAAAAAGATATTTTAGAAAAATTTAAAGAGCCTTGTCCGGAGGCTTTAGTAGAAAGTGCTCAGAGAAATATAAAAATTTTAGAGGATGAAGATTTTTTTAATTTTAAAATTAGTGTCAAATCTTCAGATGTATTTTTATCTATTGCAGCATACAGACAACTATCTAAGGTTACAGATTATCCTTTGCATCTTGGAATTACAGAGGCAGGCAGTTTTGTTTCTGGTAGCATAAAATCATCTATTGGTCTTGGAAGTTTGTTGATGGATGGAATTGGAGACACAATAAGAATTTCCTTATCTGACAATCCAACTAAAGAAGTAAAAATAGGTAACGAAATACTAAAATCACTAAATTTAAGAAATAGAGGAGTTAAGATAATATCTTGTCCATCATGTGCACGACAAGCATTTCAGGTGATTGATACAGTTAAAATTTTAGAGGAAAAATTAGCTCATATCAAAACACCCATAACATTATCTATTATTGGTTGTGTTGTTAATGGACCAGGGGAAGCAGCAATGACAGATATTGGAATTACTGGAGGGGGCAAAGGAAACAATATGCTTTATTTATCTGGTGTTCAGAATGAAAAAGTTTTGACTGAGGATATTATAAATAAGGTCATTAGTGAAGTTGAGAAAAAAGCATCTGAATTAGAGAACTAATTATGATACCCCTAAAAACGATTGAAGACCTAATTATAAAACATTCATCTTTAGAAAAGGATCTATCTTCAGGTCAATTAGATAAGAATTTATTTGCAGAAAAATCAAAAGAGTATTCTGACGTAAATGAAATAGTCGGAAGTGCCAAAGATTATATTTCTTTCCAAGTTGAAAAAGAAGAATTAGAAAAAATATTGAATGATAGTTTTGGAGATGAAGAATTGAAAAAAATGGCAGAATTAGAATTAATAGAATTACAAAATAAACATGAAGCTAATGAAAAAAAATTAAAATTATTTTTATTACCTAAGGATGAGGCGGATAAAAAAAATGCAATTATTGAAATAAGAGCAGGAACAGGTGGATTAGAGGCAAGTTTATTTGCATCAGACTTATTTAAAATGTATGAAAAAGTAAGTCAAAAAAAAAAATGGTCTTTAGAATTAATTTCTATATCGAGAAGTGATGCTGGGGGTTTAAAAGAAGTTATAGCCTCTATTAAAGGTAGCAATATTTATTCAACATTGAAATATGAGAGTGGAGTTCACAGAGTACAAAGAGTGCCAGACACCGAAACACAAGGAAGAGTCCATACGTCCGCAGCAACTGTAGCTGTTTTACCAGAAGCAGAGGAAGTTGATTTAAAAATAAATGATGTAGACTTAAGAATTGATGTATTTAGAGCTGGAGGTCCAGGTGGACAATCTGTTAACACAACAGATAGTGCAGTTAGGATCACTCATATACCAACAGGATTATCGGTGTCTCAACAGGATGAAAAATCACAACATAAAAACAAAGCTAAAGGAATGAAAATTTTGAGAGCTCGTCTCTACGAGCTAGAACGGTCTAGAATAGACAAAGAAAGATCTCAAGATCGTAAGACTAAAATTGGTACTGGAGATAGATCAGAAAGAATCAGAACTTATAATTTTCCTCAGGGAAGAGTTACAGATCATAGAATAAATTTAACACTTCACAAGCTAGATGAATTTTTGGAAGGTGAGGCATTTGATGAAATGATTGAGTCATTAACTTTACAAGCACAAGAGGAAAGTCTTAGTAATTTAAAATAAATATGGATATTAATTTAGCTATAAGTCAAGGCTCTAAGAACTTAAGGGATAAATTTATACCTAACTCACAATTAGACGCTGAAATTTTAATGGCGCAAACACTAAAAAAAGATAGAAATTATATATTACTAAATCCTAAAACATTTCTTAACAAAAATAATTTAGATAAATTTAATAATTTAATTAAAGAGAGATCTTTAGGAAAACCCATTGCACATTTGATTAAAAGAAAGTTTTTCTGGAATTCAGAGTTTTTAGTAAGTAATAATACACTAATACCTAGACCTGATACTGAGTTAATTGTAGAAAATGTATTAAAATTAACAAAACAAAGAAATAAAATTAGTATACTAGACATCGGAGTCGGTTCAGGATGTATACTTTTATCAATTTTGCAAGAAAGGCAAAATTTTTATGGAACTGGTATAGATATAAGTAAAAAATGTTTAAATATAAGCAAAATTAATGCAACAAAACTTAAAATATGTTCAAGATTAAAATTATATAAATCAGATGTTGACAAATTCAATTTAGGTAAATATGATTTAATTGTTTCTAATCCTCCTTATATAAAAAGATGTAAAATAAAATATTTGGAAAGAGATGTTGCTGAGTTTGAGCCGAAACTAGCGTTAGATGGCGGATTAGATGGCTTATCAGAAATCAGAAAAGTAATTAAAAAATCCTCTGAACTGATAAAAAAAAATGGCAAATTTATTTTGGAGATCGGGTTTGATCAAAAAAATGAAGTAATTAATTTATTAAAAAAAAAAGGTTTTTATATAAATAGCACCCAAAAAGATCTTGCTAAGAATGATCGATGTATTATCTGTACAAAAATATAATCAATTAAATTATGGTAACTTTTAGAAACAACAACAATACTAGTAACAATAGAAGAAATAATTTTAGAAGAAATGACAGGAATTATAAATCTAATGGTGATAGACCTAAATTCGGCTCTACGTTCTCCAATAATGAAAACTTTAAAAGAAAAGCTCCAGGAAGAAATAATCATAATGCCCCAAAATTAATTGAAAAATATAATGATTTAGCTAGAGAGGCATTATCAAATGGCGATAAAATTTTATCTGAGAATTACTTGCAGCATGCAGATCATTTTCAAAGAATTCTTAATGAGAAAGAAAACTCCAAGAGAGAGAAATTTTTAGAAAATAAAGTGGAAGAAAATACATATTCGTCTGTAGAAACAAAAGATTCGAGTGAAAAAAATACAGAAAACGAAATTACTTCTACCTAAAAAAATAATAATATTAAAACTAAAAAACTTTTAGAATAGGTATGTGTTAGTTTATCCCTAAAATTATTTCTGATTTTAAAACATCAAGTTTTATTTTATTTGTTTCAAATTTTTTTCTTTCATTACCTTTTAAAATTTTTCCTGATGGAAGTTTAAGTTTCTGAGAATTCACTTTTTTTCCATTAACAATTACCTCATAATGTAAATGCGGACCTGTAGATTTTCCTGTTGATCCAACATAACCAATAGTTTGTCCTTGTTTGACTCTTACACCTACTTTAATACCTCTGGCAAACTTAGACATATGCGCGTAAACAGTTTGGTATGCAGAATTATGTCTAATTTTTACACAGTTTCCACCTCCACCACACCATCCAGCTTTTTTAATTACCCCATCCCCCGATGCCATTATCGGAGTACCCATTGGTGCAGCAAAATCTGTACCTCTGTGCATTTTATTAAATCCATCAATAGGATGTTTCCTCATGCCGAAAGGTGATGAGAGTCTTGCTCCGTTAATAGGAGTTTTCATCAACGCTTTTTTTACACTTTTACCATTTTTATCGTAATGACCTTCACTTCCTTGATTATCAAAATAGTACAAATTGTTATCTTGCCCACTAAGTTTTAAATTAGCAAAAAGAATTTCCCCAGTTTCTACTAATTCTTTTTTATCATTTAAAAAAATTTCATACATTATCTGAAATCTATCTTGTTTTCTAATATCTCTTTGAAAATCAACTTGAAATCCATATATTCTTGCAAATTCTATAATTGTATTTGCAGGAATTTGTTCTTCGATGGCTGCCTTATATAAACTTTGTAAAATGACATTTTCTTTATAAATTATTTTTTTTTGTAATTTGATTAATAAAATTTCATCATCAAAAATATCTTTTTCAGCATTTCTCTTTAAATATACTTTTTGAGTACTCGATATTTGATATGTAAACTCTGAAATTTTATTGTTTGTTTTATCTAAACTAAACTGAATAATTTGTTTTGTGTTTAGTTTGTTTATATTAACTTTTTTCCTTAATGTTTCTTTAATTTTAAGAATTTCTTTTTTGCTAATTGAATAGCTTTCTAAAATTTTATCAAAAGTTTCCCCTGATTTAACTTTATGTTTAATTTTTTTAAATTTAGGATCTAGATTATTAATAATGTGATTTAATGTTTTTTTAAAATAAATGTTATCAACAAAATTAATTGAAGCCTCAATGTTATTTTTTTTTTTGTAATTAAAATAACTAGTCGAAATGGCTGTTATTAATATTATTGTAACTAATCCAAAAATCTCAAAATTTTTCCTGAATTTATATTTAAAATTTTTCAACATACGAATTAATGATTATCGGTTAATTATTAATTTACAGTTGTATAAAAATCAAAAAAAACCCTATAAAATCTGTCATTTTTATTAATATTTTTAATGTTAAAAGCTTGATTTCCTTTAATTTTAGCCTATAAGCACTGAACTTTCTCAGTAAAAATATTGTTAATACAATAAATAAGTGAGGATTATTGAGCTTTTTTAGCTCAATTAGCTATTTTAAAAGTAAAAATTTAAGAAGAGAAGTGTGGACGGTTAAGGTTACCAAAAATTTGTCGTACACACTTCAACATCATATAAATTTTATTCTTAGAATTTATATGGAAGCTAGTGTGCGCCGTTTTTAAACTTGAGAGTTTGATCATGGCTCAGAACGTACGCTGGCGGCACGCCTAACACATGCAAGTCGAACGAAGTAGCAATACTTAGTGGCAGACGGGTGAGTAACATGTGGGTATCTGCCCTTTGGCCTGGAATAACACGAGGAAACTTGTGCTAATACTGGATAAGTCTTTACGGAGAAAGCTTTATGCACCATTGGATGAGCCCGCACTTGATTAGTTTGTTGGTGGGGTAATGGCCTACCAAGACTGTGATCAATAGCTGATTTGAGAGGATGATCAGCCACATTGGGACTGAGACACGGCCCAAACTCCTACGGGAGGCAGCAGTGGGGAATCTTGCACAATGGAGGAAACTCTGATGCAGCGATGCCGCGTGAGTGAAGAAGGCCCTTGGGTTGTAAAGCTCTTTCGTCGGGGAAGAAAATGACTGTACCCGAATAAGAAGGTCCGGCTAACTTCGTGCCAGCAGCCGCGGTAATACGAAGGGACCTAGCGTAGTTCGGAATTACTGGGCTTAAAGAGTTCGTAGGTGGTTGAAAAAGTTGGTGGTGAAATCCCAGAGCTTAACTCTGGAACTGCCATCAAAACTTTTCAGCTAGAGTATGATAGAGGAAAGCAGAATTTCTAGTGTAGAGGTGAAATTCGTAGATATTAGAAAGAATACCAATTGCGAAGGCAGCTTTCTGGATCATTACTGACACTGAGGAACGAAAGCATGGGTAGCGAAGAGGATTAGATACCCTCGTAGTCCATGCCGTAAACGATGTGTGTTAGACGTTGGAAATTTATTTTCAGTGTCGCAGCGAAAGCGATAAACACACCGCCTGGGGAGTACGACCGCAAGGTTAAAACTCAAATGAATTGACGGGGACCCGCACAAGTAGTGGAGCATGTGGTTTAATTCGAAGATACGCGCAGAACCTTACCAACACTTGACATGTTCGTCGCGACTCTAAGAGATTAGAGTTTTCGGTTCGGCCGGACGAAACACAGGTGCTGCATGGCTGTCGTCAGCTCGTGTCGTGAGATGTTGGGTTAAGTCCCGCAACGAGCGCAACCCTCACTTTTAGTTGCCATCATTAAGTTGGGCACTCTGAAAGAACTGCCAGTGATAAGCTGGAGGAAGGTGGGGATGACGTCAAGTCCTCATGGCCCTTACGTGTTGGGCTACACACGTGCTACAATGGTATCTACAACAGGAAGCAAAACCGCGAGGTTAAGCAAATCCTTAAAAGATACCTCAGTTCGGATTGCACTCTGCAACTCGAGTGCATGAAGCTGGAATTACTAGTAATCGTGGATCAGCGTGCCACGGTGAATGCGTTCCCGGGTCTTGTACACACCGCCCGTCACACCATGGGAGTTGGTTCTACCTTAAGGCAAGGTTTAAAACCCTTGACCACGGTATAGTCAGCGACTGGGGTGAAGTCGTAACAAGGTAGCCGTAGGGGAACCTGCGGCTGGATTACCTCCTTTCTAAGGATGAACAAAAGAAAAATTTTGTTCTAAATAATATACAGGTAATGTTGACCGTCCTCATTTCTCTTCTTAAAGTAGTGTTTCTCTTGCATGGGGGCCGGTAGCTCAGTTGGTTAGAGCACACCCTTGATAAGGGTGGGGTCGAAAGTTCGAGTCTTTCTCGGCCCACCAATTTAAGATCATGGGGGATTAGCTCAGCTGGGAGAGCGCCTGATTTGCATTCAGGAGGTCAGCGGTTCGATCCCGCTATCCTCCACCAAAACACTTAGTTATAAAAAATCGTAAAGAAATAATAATTAATATCAATATCTATATCCGAACATTAGTAATGTTATTAGCTAATGTTCAAAATAAAAATTTGATTCAACACAGAATTTTTTTCTGTGCATAAATCAAGCGTTTAAGGGCGTGTAGTGGATGCCTTGGCACTGAAAGCCGATGAAGGACGTGATATACTGCGATAAGTTTCGGGGAGCTGTATGTAAGTTTTGATCCGAAAATTTCCGAATGGGGAAACCCACCACTTTATGTGGTACTTTAAACTGAATACATAAGTTTAAAGAGACAACCTGGAGAACTGAAACATCTAAGTAACCAGAGGAAAAGAAATCAATTGAGATTCCGTTAGTAGTGGCGAGCGAACGCGGACTAGGCCAGCAGTTTTGTTAAAAAAATTTGAATAGTTTGGAAATGCTAACCATAGAGGGTGATAGTCCCGTATGAGTAATGTTTAACAAAATTCTTGAGTAAAGCGGGACACGTGAAATCCTGCTCGAATATAGGGGGACCACCCTCTAAGCCTAAATACTCTTCAGTGACCGATAGTGAACTAGTACCGTGAGGGAAAGGTGAAAAGAACCCCTATTAGGGGAGTGAAATAGAACCTGAAACCGCATGCCTACAATCAGTCGAAGCTCTTTTTAGAGTGACGGCGTACCTTTTGTATAATGGGTCAGTGACTTAATTTATAAAGCAAGCTTAAGCCATCTAGGTGTAGGCGCAGCGAAAGCAAGTCTTAATAGGGCGATCAGTTTTATGAATTAGACCCGAAAACGAATGAGCTTACCATGAGCAGGTTGAAAGTTGGGTAACACCAACCGGAGGACCGAACCAGTTGACGTTGAAAAGTCTTTGGATGACTTGTGGTAAGGGGTGAAAGGCCAACCAAATTCGTAGATAGCTGGTTTTCCGCGAAAACTATTTAGGTAGTGCGATGAATAAATAGATGCTTAGAGGTAGAGCACTAAATGGGCTAGGGGGAAGAGATTCTTACCAAACCTAATAAAACTCCGAATGCTAAGTATTGTTCTTCATCAGACAGACTGTGGGTGCTAAGGTCCATGGTCGAGAGGGAAAGAGCCCAGACCACCAGATAAGGTCCCCAAATTATGATTAAGTGTGAAAGGATGTGGAAATTCCTTAACAGCCGGGAGGTTGGCTTAGAAGCAGCCATCCTTTAAAGATAGCGTAACAGCTCACCGGTCTAATAGAGTTTCTGCGCCGAAGATGTAACGGGGCTAAAATCATATACCGAATCTGTGGGTTTATAAAACTTTCGAGTTTTATAAGCGGTAGCGGAACGTTCTGTAAGCCTGTGAAGGGATACCCGTGAGGGATCCTGGAGGTATCAGAAGTGCGAATGCTGACATAAGTAACGATAAAAGAAGTGAAAAACTTCTTCGCCGAAAATCCAAGGGTTTCTGCGCAAGGTTAATCCGCGCAGAGTTAGTCGGCACCTAAGGCGAGGGCGAAAGCCGTAGTCGATGGAAATAAGGTTAATATTCCTTAACCAGATGGAAGTGACGGATCTTGTAAGTTGTAAGTTCTTAATGGATTGAGCTTGCCGCGAAAAGGTTCCAAGAAATAGCTCCATCATTAGACCGTACCCTAAACCGACACAGGTGGATTAATAGAGTATATTTAGGCGCTTGAGAGAATGATGTTGAAGGAACTCGGCAAAATACTTCCGTAACTTCGGGATAAGGAAGACCTTCTTGTAGGCAACTATGGGAAGGTGGCACAAGCCAGGGAGAAGCGACTGTTTATCAAAAACACAGGGCTCTGCTAACACGTAAGTGGATGTATAGGGTCTGACGCCTGCCCGGTGCTGGAAGGTTAATGCGGTTGGTGCAAGCTAACTTCTGAAGCCCCAGTAAACGGCGGCCGTAACTATAACGGTCCTAAGGTAGCGAAATTCCTTGTCGGGTAAGTTCCGACCTGCATGAATGGCGTAACGATTTCTCCGCTGTCTCCAACATCAACTCAGTGAAATTGAATTCTCCGTGAAGATGCGGAGTTCGCGTAGTTAGACGGAAAGACCCCGTGCACCTTTACTGCAACTTTACATTGGTATTAGGAAAAACATATTTAGTATAGGAGGGAGACATTGAAGCAAAGGCGTTAGCTTTTGTGGAGTCACCAGTGAAATACCTCTTTTGTTTTTCTTGGTATCTAACTGGTAGCCGTTATCCGGCACCAAGACATTGTATGGTGGGTAGTTTGACTGGGGCGGTCGCCTCCCAAATAGTAACGGAGGCGTGCGAAGGTAGGCTCAGAACGGTCAGAAATCGTTCGTAGAGTGCAATGGCAAAAGCCTGCCTGACTGTGAGACTGACAAGTCGAGCAGAGACGAAAGTCGGTCATAGTGATCCGGTGGTTCTGAGTGGAAGGGCCATCGCTCAACGGATAAAAGGTACGCCGGGGATAACAGGCTGATACTGCCCAAGAGCTCATATCGACGGCAGTGTTTGGCACCTCGATGTCGGCTCATCACATCCTGGGGCTGGAGCAGGTCCCAAGGGTTTGGCTGTTCGCCAATTAAAGTGGTACGTGAGCTGGGTTCAGAACGTCGTGAGACAGTTCGGTCCCTATCTGCTATGCGTGTAGAAGAATTGAGAGGAGTTGACCCTAGTACGAGAGGACCGGGTTGAACATACCACTGGTGGACCGGTTGTAGCGCCAGCTGCAGTGCCGGGTAGCTAAGTATGGACGAGATAACTGCTGAAAGCATCTAAGCGGGAAACTCACCTCAAAACTAGTTCTTCCTATAGAGCCGTGGTAGACCACCACGTTGATAGGCTGGATGTGGAAGCGCAGTAATGCGTGCAGCTGACCAGTACTAATAGCTCAATTGGCTTGATTTATGCACTGAAAAAAATTTTTACATTAAATAAGATTAGAATATTGTAAGTAGTAAAGTTAAATGAAAATTTTCATCTTAGCTGATAATATAATTGGACTTGAAGTAGTAAAATTCCTTAAAAGAAAAAAAGAGAATGTTGTAGGTTTAGCAGTTCATTCTAAAAAATATCAAAATTTATCTAAGGAAATAATAAAAGCTTCTGGATTAAAAAAATATATTATTTTAAAAAAAAAAGTATCTAAAGAAAATCTTAATATAATTAAAAAAACAAAGCCAGATGTGATTTTAGTAGTATTCTGGAGACATTTACTTGATAAAAATCTTTTTAGTATTCCTAAATACGGTTGTATTAATTTTCATTTAGGATTACTGCCCTTTAATAGAGGAACTAATCCAAACGTTTGGCCTTTGATTGAAAATACACCGGCCGGATGTACAATTCACAAAATTGATAAGAACATAGACTCTGGTGAAATAATTTGTCAAAAAAAAACTAATTATGATATTTTGGATACAGGCGAGACTTTATATTATAAAATTCTTGAGGATTTTAAGAGTTTATTCAAGCAAAATTGGCAAAAAATGAAAAAAAAAAATTTTAAAGGAAAAAAACAAAATTTGAAAAAAGGTTCAATCCATTTTAGAAGTCATTTTAAAAAAATTTCAAAAATTAAAATGAATAAAATGTATTATCCAATTGAGTTATTTAACCTATTAAGAGCTAAAATGTTTAAACCACATGATCCTGCTTATTTCATTTACAAAGGCGACAAATATTTTGTAAGGATTAATATTAAAAAAATAAAAAAGTGAAAAAAATTTATTCAGCAAAACCGAGTATAGAAAAAACTGATATTTCGTATGCTTTACAGGCAATTAAATATGGATGGAATGAAAAAAGATCAGATTTTCTTAAGCGCCTTAGTGTTGAATTTTCTTCATTCGTAAATGTTAAATATTCTTTACCGTTGGACCATGGGACTTCAGCAATACATCTGGGGCTTATAGCTCTTGGAATTAAAAAAGGTGATGAAGTAATTGTTCCAGATTTTACTTGGGCTGCATCTGCATCACCAATAACATATGTAGGTGCAAAACCAGTTTTTTGTGATGTTGAAACAGACAGTATGTGTTTGTCTTTAGAAAAATTAAAAAGATGTTTAACGAGTAAAACCAAAGCTATAATAGTTGTTGATCTCTATGGAGGATCCCCAGAATGGTCAAAAATTGTTAATTTTTGTAGAAAAAAAAAAATTAAAATAATCGAAGATGCTGCTGAAAGTTTAGGTGCTTATTATAAAAATAATCCAATTGGATCATTTGGTGACATAAGTATATTTAGTTTTCAAGCTACTAAACTATTATCATCAGGAATGGGAGGAATGCTTTGCACTAATAATAAAAAATTATATGAGAAATGTTTACTTTATCATCATCATGGCATGAGTGGTAAAGCAAATAAATTTTATTGGTCAGATGTTATTGGTTTTAATTATCAGATAACTAACTTACAGGCTTCAATTGTTTTGTCTCAATTAAGGAGAGTAAATAAATTATTAAAAAAAAAAAAAGAAATATTTTTAGAGTATAAAAAAAATTTAAAAGATTATAACAAAATAAACTTTGCTAATTACAACATTAAAAATGTTAAGCATAGTTATTGGATGACTATAATTTTTCTCAAAAGCAACCTTGGTTTAAACAAAGATAAGTTTATGAAAATTTCAAAAAAATATAATATTGAGTTTAGACCAGTTTTTTATCCATTAACATCAATGCCAGCGTTTAAAAAATTTAAAAATAGTAAAAATAAAAACTCTTATAACTTATCTGAATATGGTATTTGCTTGCCTAGTGGCAATGACATGAATAAAAAAAAAATAATTTATGTAATAAAGATTTTAAAGAAAATTATTGATGAGAATAGTTAACAAATCCAAAAAAAAAATTTTAATAATTGGTAATCAAGGTTATTTGGGCAGTAGGTTATCGGATTTTCTCTCAAATAAAAATTATTATTGTGAAGGAATTGATACAGGTTATTTTAAAAATAATAAAATAACAAATGTATCTAAGATCAAAACAAAAAAGAAATCAGCATCTCAAGTTAATAAAAATGATATAAAGGGATTTGACGCAGTATTAATGCTTGCAGCTTTTTCAAATGATCCTATAGGCGAATTAAGTGCAAAAAAATTTTATAAACCTACTGTAACTTATACGATAAGTATTGCCAAAATATGTAAATCACTTGGAGTAAGATTTATTTTTCCATCAAGCTGTTCGGTATACGGTTATGGTAAAAAAAGATTTACGGAAACAAGTAGATTAAGGCCCCTAACACATTATTCAAAAAACAAAGTAGAAATTGAAAAACAACTTTTAAAAATATCTAATAAAAATTTTAAACCAATAATCTTAAGGTTCGCAACTGTATTTGGATTATCTCCCAGAATGAGATTTGATATAGTTATAAATATGTTTGCTGGTATGGCAATTACAAATAAAAAAATTATTTTGAATTCAAATGGTTTGGCATGGCGACCTCATGTACATATAGATGATGTTTGTATGATATTTGAAAAATTTATAAATATTGATCTTAATAAAAATATAAAATTTATTTTTAATGTAGGGTCAAACTTAAATAATTGCAGAATAATAGATTTAATAAAATTCTTAAAAAAAAATATTAAAGATTTAAGTGTAAATTTTTTACACAAGTCACCTTTTGAAAAAAATGATTTATTTAAAGATAAAAAAATTAGTCATTTGGGCATGGATAAACGAAGTTATATTGTTTCATTTAATAAATTAAATTTGCTATTTCCAAGTTTAAAATTTAAGTATGATTTAGAAAATGGAATATCAAAATTAATTATAGATTTAAAAAAAATAAAATTAAAAAAAAACATATTTGAGTCCTATAAATTTTACAGAATGCAAGCGTTAAAGAAAGTATTTGAAAAATGATATTTTTAAATTGATGTAAAAAAATTACTTAAATATAAAAATGAAACTTGGTATAGCTAAAAGACTCTAAATATGTCGTAGTTTCATTTGAGTATAAGTTTTTTTAATTAAATCTTTAAATATTAGATAAACAAATATATATTATTAAATAACATAAAAAAAATTAATGATGCCTTTGAACAATCATCAAAAAATAAATTAAAAAATATCTTAGAAGTTACTCATGAAAAATTAGTATCAATAGATTTTAATCATCATCCTGCTTCTGCAATAGTAGATGCTTCTTTAACAAATGTAGTTGGAAGTAAAATGGGTAAAATATCAGCCTGGTATGATAATGAGTGGGGCTTTTCTAATAGAATGTGTGATATCGCTGAAACTTTGCATAAAATCTCTTAATGAGAAGCATTATAAACGAAAAAAATCTAAACAATAAAAAAATATTATTAAGACTAGATTTGAATGTCCCTTTGGAAAGAAACAAGATAACAGACACAACAAGAATCGATAAAATTCTTCCTACATTAAATTTTTTGATTAAAGAAAAAGCTAAAATTATAATTTTATCTCATGTTGGAAGACCAAAAGGAAAAGTTGTTAAAGAGCTCTCCCTAAAACCAATTTGTGAAGAATTGCAAAATAAATTGGGGAAAAAAATAAGACTTATTGATGAAAATATTAAAGAAATAAAAAATAAAAATTTTTTCAATAACTACAATGAAGATATTTTTATTTTAGAAAATATTAGATTTTATTCAGAAGAAGAACAAAATGACAATAAGTTTGCTGAACTCCTATCAAATCTTGGAGATATGTATGTCAATGATGCTTTTTCTTGCTCACATAGAGCGCATACTTCTATTTGTGAGATTCCTAAATTCTTACCTTCGTTTTCTGGATTACAGCTAGACTTAGAAGTAAATGCACTCAATAAAATAACTTCCGAAATTTCCAGACCAATTACTTGTATTATTGGGGGGTCTAAAATTTCAACTAAGATTAATGTTATTAAAAATTTAATTCTTAAATTTGATAATATTATAATTGTTGGGGGTATGGCTAATAATTTTATAGAATATTTCGGAAATAGTGTTGGAAAATCTATTAAAGAAAAAAATTGTCATAAAATAGTCGAAGAAATTATCTCTCTTTCAAAAAAAGAAAAATGTAAAATAATTTACCCAGAAGATGTGATTGTATCTAATGATTTAAATGGATCTCCTAAAAAGAAAGAATTGAACGAAATATTATTTGATGAAATGATATTAGATATTGGTCCAAAAACTATAGATAAGATAACAAAAATTATTGATAACAGTAAAACTATACTTTGGAATGGACCCGCAGGATATTTTGAAAATTCAAATTTTGCTAATGGAAGTATTCAAATAGCAAAAAAAATAATTGAAAATAATAAAGCAAACAAAATTTTTTCAGTTGCTGGTGGTGGAGATACAGTTTCTTTGTTAAATAATTTAAAGGCAGTTAATGAATTTAATTTTGTTTCAACTGCAGGTGGAGCTTTTTTAGAATATCTTGAAGGTAAAAACCTTCCTGGTATAACCGCATTAAATTAAAATGTCTGAATTAAATAAAATTGCACTTAAAATAATTTCCAATGGCAAAGGCATTCTTGCAGCTGATGAAAGCAATGGAACTATGACAAAAAGACTTGAAGCAGTAAATGTCAAATCAACACCAGAAAATAGACTTGCCTTCAGAGAAATTCTTTTTTCATCAGATGGAATGAAAGATTGTATTGGTGGTGTTATTCTTTACGATGAAACCATAAATCAAATTTCAAGTACAGGAAAATCAATAACAGATTTAATATCTAGTTTTGGTGCAGTTCCTGGAATTAAGGTTGATACTGGTGCGAAAGATTTAGCAAATTCCCCTAAAGAAAAAATTACAGAGGGATTAGATGGACTTAGAGATCGATTAAAAAAATATTATGATATTGGAGCAAGATTTACAAAATGGAGAGGCGTCTATTCTATTGATGAAAAATATCCAAGCAAACTTGCAATCAGTTGTAATGCTCATGCACTTGCTAGGTACTCTGCACTAGTTCAGGAAAGTGGAATGGTTCCAATAGTAGAACCTGAGGTATTGATGGATGGAAACCACTCTGCAGAAATTTGTTTAAAGAAAACTTCAGAGGTAATTAAAAAGTGTTTTGAGGAACTAATTTTACACAAAGTTGATCTCTCAGGAATAATATTAAAACCAAATATGATTTTGCCTGGCAACCTATCAGAAAATAAAATTTCTAATGAAGAAGTTTCTATCAAAACATTGGAATGTCTTAAAAATTCTGTACCCAATGAAGTTCCAGGAATAGCTTTTTTATCTGGAGGGCAATCTGAAATTGAGGCTACAGAAAATTTAAATTTAATAAATAAAAATAACAACACTAATTTTATAATGACCTATTCATATGGAAGAGCTCTTCAACAAAGTGCTTTGAAAGTTTGGTCTAAAGATATTAAAAATGTAGAGGCGACTCAAAATACTTTTAATCATAGAGCTAAAATGTGTACCTTAGCTGCTCAAGGAAAATGGTCGAGCGAACTTGAAAATAAATAAAAATAAATTTATTTATCTTATTTCGCCTAACAAAATACCTTATTCTTTCTTTAGCAATCTAAAGTTGGTTTTAAAAACTGGAAAAGTAAGTTTTTTTCAGCTCAGACTTAAAAGTTACTCTCAGAATAAGAAAATAATAATTGGAAAAAAAATTAAAAATATTTGTAAAAAAAATAACGTAAAATTTATAATTAATGATGACCCTTTACTTGCTTTAAAACTAGATGCTGATGGTTGTCA
This sequence comes from uncultured Pelagibacteraceae bacterium, assembly GCA_902593445.1. Classification (GTDB taxonomy): domain Bacteria; phylum Pseudomonadota; class Alphaproteobacteria; order Pelagibacterales; family Pelagibacteraceae; genus Pelagibacter. The sequence continues at coordinate 7,294 of CACJIJ010000015.1, read as the reverse complement.
TCTAGGTCAAAAAGATATGAATATTAAGGCTGCAAAAAAAATACTTGGTAAAAAAATTATAGGAATTACTTGTCATAATTCTATGATTTTGGCGAAAAAAGCAATTAAAGCTAAAGCTGATTACATTGCCTTTGGTGCTTTTAATCAATCTAAAACTAAAAAAACTAAGTATGTAGCTTCTGTAAATATTTTAAATAAAGTTAAAAAACTTACAAAAATACCAACAGTAGCTATTGGTGGAATTAATGCTGTTAATTATAAAAATCTATTATTGAATAATGCGAATTTTTTAGCTATCTCAGGCTACATTTGGAAAAATAAATTTTATAAACCTTTACAAGCTATAGAAAGATTAAAATGAAAATTAATGCTGGAGAAATTAGAGTGGGTATGCTTTTAGAATACAAAAATGACTTATGGCAAGTTTTAAAAACTCAACATGTAAAACCAGGAAAAGGTGGTGCGTTTGCTCAAGTTGAAATGAAAAGTTTAAATAAAAATACAAAGTTAAATGAAAGATTTAGATCTAGTGAAACAGTTGAAAAAGCTTCTTTGGAAGAAGCAAATTTTAATTATCTTTATAGAGATGATATTAACTATTTCTTTATGAATCCAAAAACGTTTGAACAAATAGAAATAAAAAAAGAAATGATTGGTGAAAAAGGAAAACTTTTGACTGAAAATCTTGAGGTTTCTGTAAATTTCTACAATGAAAATCCAATTTCAATTGAACTACCCAATCAAGTACAATGCAAAATTGAAACGACTGATGTAGCTCTTAAAGGACAAACAGTGTCCTCTTCTTACAAACCTGCCACTCTTGATAACGGATTAAGCATTCAAGTACCACCATTCATAGAATCTGGTGACGAAGTAATAGTTGATACAAGAAGTTTAGAGTATATAAAAAAAATTTAATTCAAAATGAAAATAATTTCAGCAAATTTAAACCTGATGATCAAAGCGTGTGAAAAAGCATCTAAGGTAATATTAAGAGATTTTAATGAAGTAGAAAATTTACAAGTTTCAAAAAAAGGACCAAGAGATTTTGTTACTAAGACTGATAAAAATGTTGAAAAAATTTTAATAGATGAACTAAGTAAAAATAGAAAAAATTACTCATTTATTACAGAAGAAACTGGAAAAATAAATAATTCAAACAAAGAAATTTTTTGGATAATTGATCCAATTGATGGAACAAATAATTTTATTCATAGCATTCCTCACTTTGCGATATCTATAGCATTAAAAATAAAAGACGAAATTGTGATAGGTCTTGTATTTGATCCTTTAAGAAATGATATATTTTATGCCGAGAAGGACAACGGATCTTTTTTTAACAATCATAGAATTAGAGTTTCAAAAAAAAATAATTTAGATGATTGTCTTTTTGCTACTAATCACGATCTAGCAAGAAATACCTCCCTTAATATTAGACATACTGGATGTGCAGCGTTAGATTTATCTTATGTCGGTGCTGGAAAATTTGATGGATATTTTCATGATGAGATTAACTTATGGGATATAGCTGCTGGAGTTTTAATTATTAGAGAAGCTGGTGGGATAGTTGATAGATTTGATGAAAGCGGTAATAAAAAAATTAATCTTAGAGCATCAAATGGAATAATTCATGAAAAAATGCTTTCAAATATTGTTAAGTTTTAATTGTTTTTAATTCGACTTTTGCTATAAGTCTGCCTATGAAAAAAAATATTCACCCTGATTATCATGCTATCAAAGTTGAAATGACTGATGGTACACAATTTACAACTAATTCGACTTGGGGAAAAGAGAACGATGTGTTAAAGCTCGAAATAGATCCAAAATCCCATTCTGCTTGGACAGGTGGAAAACAAAAATTGCTTGATAAAGGTAGAATTAGTAAGTTTAATAAAAAATTCCAAAATTTCAAAACAGAGAAAAAAAAATAAATGTCTAATGCACCATTAATGCCAATGGCTACTGCTGTTTGGCTAGTTGAAAATACTACTTTAACATTTAAACAAATAGCTGACTTTTGTAAGTTGCATCAAGTTGAAATTCAAGGGATAGCCGATGGAGAAGTTGCGAAAGGAATAAAAGCTTATAATCCAATTATTTCAGGACAACTATCAAGAGAAGAGATTGAGCTTTCTTCTAAAGATGAAAATAGACCTTTGCAAATTAAGAGTAGTGATATTGAAATTTCGAATAGTGAAAAAAAGATTAAGAAATATATTCCATTATCAAAAAGGCAAGATAAGCCTGACTCTGCTTTATGGCTTATTAAAAATCATAATATTCTAAAAGACTCTCAGATAGCAAAATTGGTTGGAATTACAAAAAATTCAGTGACATCAATCAGAAATAAAAGTTATTGGAATTTTAACAACCTAAACCCTAAAGATCCAGTCGCACTAAATCTATTTACTCAAAAAGATTTGATTGAGGCTATTGAAAAAGCTGAAAGAAGAGTGAAAAGAGAAAAAAAAGAAAAAGAAAAGCAAATTAAAGCTAATCAAGCATCTTTGTAATGAATAAAATAAATAGACATAAATTTATAAAAGTGATATTCAACCATTTTTTTGGAGGTAGTTATTAAAATAGAAGTTAAAGATAATAATGTAGAACAAGCTTTGAGAGTTTTAAAAAGAAAACTCCAAAGAGATGGTTTCTTTAAAGTAATAAAATTAAAAAATACTTACGAAAAACCTTCTGAGAAGAAAAAAAGAATTCTGCAAGAAAATATTAAAAGAGTTAAAAAATTAAACAAACTTAAAAATAGAATTTAAATTACCGCGGGGTGGAGCAGTCTGGTAGCTCGTCAGGCTCATAACCTGAAGGTCGGCGGTTCAAATCCGTCCCCCGCAACCAATTCTGCTATATTTTAAAATTAGATTTTTTGCTATCAACAAGAAATGCTTTAACAGTTTCTTGAGTTAATTGATCAAATGACTTCCCAAATTTTTTAATTTTTTCAATAATTGAAGGAGGTATTGTAATGATGTGACAGCCCAATTTTTTTGCTTGTAAATAATTGTAAGGCTCCCTTACACTAGCCCATAAAATCTCCACATTTTTGTATTTTTTTGCTAACTTAATACTTTTTACAAACTCTGGGACTGGATCTTTTCCGGTATCTCCTGCTCTCCCGGCAAATATTGATATAATTACTTTTGTTTTCTTGTTTATTACATTTAAAATTTTTTCTGTTTGTTTGGCAGTATAAACAGCAGTTATATTTAGCTTAATATTACTATTATTTAGCTCTTTTATTACTTTGCCTGTAAAAGTATTTTTTGAATTAATAACAGGAACTTTAACATACACATTTTTACCCCAGCTATTAATCTTTTTTCCTTGCTCAATCATTGATTGCTCATCATCAGCAAATACCTCTAAAGAAATTGGTTTGCTTCCACAAATTTTAAGTATTTGTTTTGAGTATGATTTGTAGTCTTTTGCACCTGCTTTTCTCATCAGGCTTGGATTAGTTGTAAAACCTTTTACAATTTTAAATTTATTAAATTTTTTAATTGAAGATAAATCAGCAATATCACAAAAAATTTTTGTATACATCAAATCTATAAGTTTTTTGTAATATCTTCTGTCATTTTTTTAGCGTCTGCAAACAACATTAAAGTATTTTCTTTGTAAAAAAGATCATTATCAATTCCAGCATATCCTGGCGATAAGCTTCTTTTTACAAATAAAACCGATTTACATTTTTCAACATCTAAAACTGGCATTCCATAGATTGGACTTTGAGGATCAGTTTTTGCAACAGGGTTTGTTACATCATTTGCACCAATTACAAATGCAACATCTGCATTTGCAAAATCGTTATTTATTTCTTCCAATTCAAATACTTCATCATATGGAACATTTGCTTCAGCTAATAAAACATTCATATGACCAGGCATACGTCCTGCAACTGGATGAATAGCATATGATACTTTGATATCATTTTTCTTTAATGTATCCACCATTTCTCTTAAAGCATGCTGTGCTTGTGCTACTGCCATTCCATAACCTGGAACAATTATAACTGAAGATGCATTTTTCATTAAAAAAGCTGCATCATCCGCATTACCGCTTTTTACTGGTCTTTGTTCTTTGTTTTGACTTTCAGAAGTTTGTTCTGTGGCCCCAAAACCACCTAAAATAACATTAAAGAATGATCTATTCATTCCTTTACACATTATATATGAAAGTATTGCACCAGATGATCCAACTAATGCACCTGTAATAATTAAAGCTGTGTTTTCTAAAGTAAATCCAATTCCAGCTGCGGCCCAACCTGAATAAGAATTCAACATTGAAATTACAACTGGCATATCTGCACCACCAATAGGTATAATAATTAAAAATCCAATTAAGAAAGAAACTGCTATTAAAATCCAAAATAAATTAGATGATTGAGTTGAACAAAGGTAAATTGTTAAGATTACAATTAATATTAACAATAAAGCATTTAATAAGTGCTGACCCTTAAAGGTTATAGGTGCACCTGACATTATTCCTTGTAATTTTAAAAAAGCAATTACAGAGCCAGAAAAAGTGATTGCACCAACTGCTGCTCCTATCGCCATTTCGATTAAACTTGCAAGCTTAATATTTCCTGGAGTGCCAAGGTTAAAGGCTGCAGGGTTAATAAATGCAGAGATAGCAACAAATACTGCTGCTAGACCAACTAAACTATGAAAGCCTGCAACTAATTCTGGCATCGCAGTCATTGGGATACGATATGCTATAAATGCTCCTATGCTACCACCAATAGCCAAAAATATTAGAACATAAATAAATCCAGAGCTAAAATTACCAACTGATAGAAATGTAACTGTTACAGCAATAAGCATTCCAATTATTCCAAATAAATTTCCTTGTCTTGAAGTTTCAGGAGATGACAAACCTCTTAAAGCTAAGATAAATAATACCCCAGATACCAAATATAAAATTGCTGATAAATTGGCAGACATTAATTATTTATCCTTTTTCTTTTTTTTATACATTGCCAACATTCTTTGGGTGACTAAAAATCCACCAAAAATATTAACAGCTGCTAAAATAATTGCTAAAAATCCATAAATACTAGATAATGAAAAAACTACTCCTTCACTTCCAGACAATGCTGCAATTATCGCACCTACGATAATAACTGAAGAAATTGCGTTCGTAACTGACATTAAAGGAGTGTGTAAAGAAGGTGTTACACTCCATACAACATAGTAGCCAACAAATATCGATAATATAAATATACTTAATCTGAATATAAAAGGATCTATTTCCATAGTACTACTTAATAAGTGTTTTCTCTATTATTTCATCCTCTAAATTAATATTTAATTTTTTATTTTCTTTATCATATAAATTAGAGATAAAATTAAATACATTTTTAGCATATAAATTAGAGGCTGATACGGGTAATTTATTTAATATATTTGCCTCACCCAAAATTTTAACACCATCTTTTTCAACTATTTTATCAACTTCAGTAAAGACCGTATTTCCTCCTTGAACTGCTGCTAAGTCATAAATGATTGAACCTGGTTGTAAATTTTTAAACATTTCCTGTTTAATTATCTTTGGAGCTTCTCTCCCTGGGATTAAAGCAGTACAAATTATTATATCAATTTTTTTTAATGTTTCTGAAAGTAATTCTTCTTGCTTCTTTTTAAATTCATCTGATGCTTCTTTTGCATAACCACCTTCAGTTTCTAAATTCTCAGATCCTTCAACTGTAAGAAATTTTCCACCTAAACTCTCAACTTGTTCTTTTGAGGCCATCCTTACATCTGTTGCAAATACTACAGCTCCCATTCTTTTAGCGGTTGCAATAGCTTGTAATCCAGCAACCCCAGCTCCAACCACTAATACTTTTGCTGCAGGAATTGTTCCGGCTGCAGTCATCATCATCGGAATTGCTCTTTCATAAACTTGAAAAGCTTCTACAACAGCTTTATAACCAGCAAGGTTGGCTTGTGATGATAAAATATCCATTGATTGCGCTCTTGTAATTCTTGGTAGCAACTCTAGAGAAAAACAATTTATTTTCTTTGACTTTAAATTTTCAAGTTTTTCTTTATTTACAAAAGCATTTAATGTTCCAATCAAAGTATGTTTTTCATTAAATAAAGGTAATTTTTTTTCATCTGGAAGAGATAACTGAATAATAATTTCTGAAGTACTTATTATTTCTTTTTCATCATTTACAAAATTAACACCAACATTCTTGTAAGAATCGTCATTAAATCCTATATGAGAACCATAATTATTCTGTAAAGTAATATCAAATCCTAAAGAAATATACTTCTTAGCAATTTCAGGAGTAATCGATATTCTTTTTTCTATATTACGATTTTCTGATGTGGAGCCTATTTTCATTATTAGAAATTAAAGCAAAAATATTGCCATTAAAACTAAAACTAAAATAACCGCTACAGTTCCCCACAAAACAAATTTTGTAAAATTATTCCAGGTATTTTTATGGTTTTCATTATCCATAAAATTACTTTTGTCTTGCTTTGAATTTGGGATTAGTTTTATTGATTATGTAGACACGACCTCTTCGTCTAACCATTTTAGAATTTAGATCTCTTTTTTTTATTGATTTTAAAGAACTTTTTATTTTCATAATAAATATGCCTGGCAATGTCCTACTCTTCCATGTCTTAAGACAAAGTACCATTGGCGCAGAAAGGCTTGACTTCCGAGTTCGGAATGGGATCGGGTATGACCCTTTCGCAATAATCACCAGGCGAAGTTTTTATATATAAAATAAATTAATTGTAAAGAAGCAAAATCTTACATTTTAAGGTGCAATTTTAGCTAATATATTATCTTATTTTTAATTATAGAAAAATAATGATAAATTCATTTACCATAAGAATTCTCAAGAAGATCTCTTAGATTTTCTTTGGATTTATTTAAATTTGACAAATATTTACTTCCATCTCCACCGGCGAAATGGATTATATTTGGTTTAATCTTGTTTAAATAAGAATAATGGGGCCAAAAATTCCATTTATCGTCTAAAATTTTAAATTCAGTTTTATTATCATTAAATAAAATATACTCATTTAAAATTCCATTATCTGTATTTTTAGGATTTCCTTTTTTTTTAAATTTAATTCTATTGATCATATAATCACTTAATATATTAGCACTTTTTTTATCACAAATAAAAAAGCCTGAGTTTAAGTATTTAAAGTCATCATTTAACTTATAATAATTTTTATATAAAGAGTGTGTCTCGCAGCTCTCTGGCTCAGCTACGAGAGAAAGCTTATTTACCTGTGGTAATTTTTCACTATCT
>CACJIJ010000014.1 GCA_902593445.1 uncultured Pelagibacteraceae bacterium | reverse complement strand
TCATCATTATTTTCAAAATTTAATATTTTTTCATTTTTTAAATTATCACTATAAATTTCGATTTTTTTTAATTTCCATGCTATTTTTTCAATATTTATTATATTTTGGTTAAAGTACTCATAATTACTCCTTGAGATACCAATAGTTCTTGAGTGATTAATTTTATAATTTTCAATATCAGAAACTATATCTACAAAGATATTTTGATTAACTAAAGCTTTTGCTAAAGTCAAAGCGGTCAAACCCGAACCAAGTATACAAACTCTCATATTATTTTTAATTTTAACAACAAAAATTAGATGATACAAAGTGATAAAATTGATTCATAAATATGGATATTAAAAAAACAGCTAATTTGTTAATTAATTTTGCTATTAAACGACTTGCTGAAATCTTTGGCATAATAATTTTTGTCGCTGGATTACTGCTTTTATTAGCATTATTAACTTACTCTCCAGAAGACCCTAATTTTATTTTCCCAGACAACACTGAAATAAAAAATATTTTAGGTTTTCAAGGAAGTTTTGTCTCTGATTTATTTTTTCAATCTATTGGACTAGTTTCTTACATGTTTTCGTTTACTCTAATAATAACTGGTATAAATATTTTTAGATTAAAGGAATTTTTTATAGTTATTGAAAATATTTTTTTTGCAATAATTTATTCTGTGTTTGGAACTTTATTCCTAGCTTATTATTATTTTGATGCATTTAATCTTTATATTAATGGTAATGGTGGATTTATTGGAAATTATTTTAATCAAACATTTTTAAATTCATTAATATTATCAAATGAAACATTATTTTATTATCTTTTAATTATATTTAATCTTATTTTATTTTTAATAAGTATTAACTTTCATCCTGTTAAATTTTATTCTGTTGGAAAAAAACTATTTCAAAAATTAAATAAAAGTAAAAATAAAAGTTATACTAATAAAAATGAAATTATAAATGAGTATATTCCACAAGAAGAAATCAAAAATCTCATACAAGAAGACCTTCCTTTTATTAAGGCAGAAAATAAAAGTAATAATAAAACTAAATTTAAATTACCATCATTAGACTTATTAAAAACTCCTACTAAAAAAGAAAGAGAAAATTTAACCAAAAATGAAACTCATGATCCAGAATTTCTTGAAAAAATTTTATTAGATTTTGGTGTTAATGGTAATATTAAAAAAGTAAGTCATGGACCTGTTGTTACTCTAAATGAATTTGAACCAGCTGCTGGAGTAAAAGTTTCAAAAATAATTAACTTGTCAAATGATATAGCTAGAAATACAAGTTCAGAGTCTGCAAGAATTTCTACAATACCGGGTAGCAATACGGTCGGCATTGAGCTACCAAATAATTCTAGAGAAAATGTTTACTTAAGTGAAATCTTAAAAGACTCTGATTTTAAAAAAAGAGAAGTTAATTTACCGATTGCTTTAGGAAAAAGTATTTCTGGGAAACCTATAATTGGAGATTTATCTTCAATGCCCCATCTTCTAATTGCTGGAACAACTGGATCTGGAAAATCTGTTTGTATAAATACAATTATACTTTCTATTCTTTACAGGCACACACCTGATAAATGTAAATTTATTTTAATTGATCCAAAAATGCTTGAGTTATCAACATACGAAGGAATTCCTCACTTATTATGTCCTGTAATTACTGAGGCTAAAAAAGCAGCTTCAGTTTTAGGATGGGTGGTTAAAGAAATGGAAAGCAGATACAGATTAATGACCAAAGAAGGTGTTAGAAATATTGATGGTTATAATTCTAAGCATAAACTTCCAATGCCCTACATAGTCGTAGTTGTTGATGAAATGTCAGATTTGATGCTTGTAGCTGGTAAAGAAATAGAAAATTATATTCAAAAATTATCCCAAATGGCAAGAGCAGCTGGTATTCACATTATTATGGCAACGCAAAGACCAAGTGTTGATGTAATTACTGGAACTATTAAAGCAAATTTTCCAACCAGAATATCTTTTCAGGTCACCTCTAAAATTGATAGTAGAACAATTCTTGGTGAACAAGGTGCAGAACAACTTTTAGGAAAAGGAGACATGCTATATATGTCCGCGGCAAATCGAATAATAAGAATTCACGCACCATTTGTTTCAGATAATGAAATTGAAAAACTTAACAATTTTTTAAGATCTCAAGCAGAACCTGATTATGTAGATGAAATTTTAAATTTTGTAGATGAAAAAGAAATTGGCGATAGTCAAAACTTAGGAGATAAAGATGAATTGTATCAGCAAGCTGTAGAAATTATCAGATCTGAGGGGAAAGCCTCTACGTCATTTTTACAAAGAAAACTTCAAATTGGCTATAATAGAGCTGCAAGAATTATTGATATGATGGAAGCTAATGGAATTGTAAGTAAAGCAAATCATGTTGGCAAAAGAGATGTTCTTTGATGTTAAGATTATTGTTAATTTTTTTTTTTACATTTTTAAGTTTCCATTCAAAAGGTGATAATAGAGATAAAATAATTAAAAATTTAAATAATACCTCAAATTTAAGTTTTGAATTTGAACAAAACATAAATGGAAAAATTGAAAGTGGAAATTGTACGATTGAATACCCAAAGAAAATATATTGTGTTTATAATAAAAATAACAAAATTTTAGTTTCAAATGGTAAGTCTTTAGTGATTAAAACAATATCAAGTTATTATCGATATCCTCTTAAAAAAACTCCATTAGACCTTATTTTAGATAAAAATTTTTTGATAAATAAAATTTATAGTTTAAAGGAAAAGATTATAGATAATTCGTACATAAAGTACACCATCAATGAAAACAACAATAGAATAGATATATTTTTTGATATTATTTCTCTTGAATTAATTGGTTGGCAAACAAAAGATATCTATCAAAATACTTCCTTAACACTTCTTGGCTCGATTTTAAAAAATCAAGACATTAAAAAAAAATTATTTAAGTTACCTATTCAAAATTAAATTTTTACGATCTCAGATTTAAAAATTCTCATACCCCTGGCAATATAATTACTAAGAGCATTTTTGTGATCTAAAGAACAAGTATGCAACCAGACTCTTTTAACATTTTCATCAAAAGATCTTTTTATAGCTTCAGACAATAAGAAAGATCCCAATTTTTTATTTTGATATTCTTCAAGAATACCAAAATATGCTATCTCAACTTCTTTTTTTTCAAAATGAAAAATCAATTCAAAAAATCCTACAAGGTCATTTTTATTTTTGAGTACATAAGTTTTAACTTTCTCACTTGAAACATAATCAATCCATTTCTGTTCATTCCAGATTAATCTATCTACCCATTTATGCTTTTTGCCAATATTTTTATAAAAAAACTTATTCAATTGAAAATTAATTGGATCTATCAAATTTAAAGAATAATCCTCTGAGGGTTTATTTCCTTCGTTAAGATCTTTTAGCGAACTAATTTCTAGATAATTTCTTTTTACTTCTTCTATCACTCAACCATTTTCCCAACTCTTTCACCTCCAAATAAATGAAAGTGCAAATGAGGCACTTCTTGGCCTCCGTGATCACTTATATTGGCTAAGGCTCTATAACCTTTGCCTACTTCTGTTGAAATACCTAGCTTTTTAGCAACTATGTTTATGCCTTTTATTAATCCTACCATCTCATTAGGGGAAGCTTTTAAACTAAAATCATCTAAATCAATATATTTTCCTTTTGGAATTACCAAAGCATGAATTTTTTTTTGTGGATTAATGTCATAAAACGACAGAACAAATTCATCTTCATAAATTTTATTGCATGGTATCTCACCACGTAAAATTTTTGCAAAAATATTATTATTATCGTAACTCATTTTTTTCTTTTTTCTAATTCAGTCATTACATCTTCGATTTTAATGTCATTAGCTTCTAGATACATTAACAAATGATAAAATACATCTGCAGCTTCATGGATTTTATTTGTGTTTTCCTCAACAGCTTCTATTAATTCATTAATTTCCTCTAAAACTTTTGCTTTGCTCAATGATTTTTCCGTAAGTAACTTATTAGTATATGAACCTTCAACTGGAGAAGTTTTTCTATCTCTTGCAAGTCTTATTAGGTTTTCTAAAGTATTGAGCATATTAAATTCTAACAGGAATTCCTTTTGAATCCAAATATTCCTTAGCTTCTTTTACTGAATGTTTACCGTAGTGAAATATTGATGCAGCTAATACGGCGCTGGCATTTCCTAATTTAATTCCATCTACCAAATGATCTAAATTTCCAACTCCACCAGATGCAATTACTGGAATATTTACTTTTGAAGATATCTTAGACATTAGATCAATATCATAACCAACTTGAGTACCATCTCTATCCATAGAAGTAACTAGAAGCTCGCCTGCTCCACTATCTTCCATTTTTTTTGCAAAATCTATTGTGTCAATGCCGGTATTATTTCTTCCACCATGAGTGAAAATTTCCCATTTATCATCACTTTTTTTAGCATCTATCGCTACCACAATACATTGTGACCCAAATTTTTTAGAACTTTCTACTACTACTTCAGGATTTTGAACTGCAGCAGTATTAATTGATACTTTGTCTGCACCACAGTTAAGTAGTTTATTAATATCCTCAACACTTCTAACACCACCCCCAACTGTCAAAGGAACAAAGCATTTCTTTGAGGTTTTCTCTACAACATCATAAATAGTATCTCTATTTTCATTTGATGCAGTAATATCTAAAAAACAAATTTCATCTGCTCCACCGTCTGAATAAATTCTAGCTTGTTCGACGGGATCACCTGCATCTTGCAAATCAACAAAGTTAATTCCTTTTACAACACGTCCATTTTTAACATCTAAACATGGTATAATTCTATTCTTAAGCATCTAATTCTTTCACCAATTTGTCTAATTTAATATCTCCATCATAGATAGCTTTTCCAACTATTATACCCTCAATATTACTATTATTTAATTCCTTAGCTTTTTTAATATCATCAATTGATGAAACTCCACCAGATATAATTACTGGACAATTGGATGTATTTGCAACCTTTGCTGTCTCTTCAAAATTAGGGCTCTGCTTCATCCCATCTCTGTTTATATCAGTATAAATCAATCTACTTGCACCATAATCATTCACTTCTTTTAAATAATCTAGAGTTAGTTGGTTTGAATTCTCTTTCCATCCAGAAACAGATAAATATCCATCTTTTGCATCTAAACCTAAAGCAATTTTATTTGGAAATTTTTCACAAGCCTCTTTTAAAAAATTTTTATCTTTTATAGCAGCACTTCCTAAAATAACTTTTTCAACACCAGCATCAGTATATTTCTGAATACTTTCAAGGTTTCTGATACCTCCACCAATTTCAATTTTAAGATCACATTTTGTGACTATTTCTTGAATAATATCCAAATTAACTGTTTCACCAGTTAAAGCTCCATCTAAATCAACTATATGTAAGTTTTTAAACCCATAATTTTTATAGTTTCTGGCTTGTTCAATTGGAGACATTTCATATTCAGTTTTGTTATCAAAATTTCCCTTAACCAATCTAACGCACTTTTTGTCTTTGATATCTATTGCTGGAAATATTTTCATTCTTTAATTTTTAATTTTTGGATTAATATTAATATCCATCATTATTTTTTTTTGTTTTTTATCTTTTTCATTAAGTTTCATTTGTTTAGTAGTCTCACAAGAGGTTAGAGTTAATAAAATAAATAAAAATAATAAAGATCTCATTATAATTTTATAAAATTATCAATTATCTTAAGCCCAGTTTTATCACTCTTTTCAGGATGAAATTGAGTTCCAAAAATATTATCCTTTTCAACAGAACAAGCGATTTTTGAGGAATAATCTGTTGTTGCAGAAATTACACTTTTATCTTTTGGAATAAATTCATAACTGTGTACAAAATACATATGTGAATTATTTTGAATATCATTGTAAATTTTACTATCCTTAATAATATTAATTTGGTTCCAACCAATGTGAGGAAGTTTATATTTTCCATTTTGGTTATCTATTTTTGATACTTTGCCAGATATCCAACCAAGACCCTTGGTTTCAGTCTCCTCATAACCAACATCTGCAAACATTTGTAACCCAACACAAATACCTAGAAGAGGGTTTTTTTTATTAATTGCAAACTCATTTAAAGTGTCTACCAAACCACTGATGTTATTAAGTGCATCAACACAACTCTTAAACGAACCCTGCCCTGGCAAAACTACTTTGTCAGAAAATTTTATCTTGTTTAAATCTGAAGTTACTTCAATATTTACTTTATCTTTAGCAACTTCCTTAAAGGAGTTTATTACCGAGCTTATATTACCCGAATTATAATCAACAATTGTGACGTTCATTAAACTTATAATGAGCCTTTAGTTGATGGAATGCTCTTCTTATTTCTTGGATCCATTTCTAATGCAACTCTTAATGATCTTGCTAAAGCTTTATAACAAGATTCAATTATGTGGTGACTATTATCACCATAAATATTTTCAACATGCATTGTAATACCAGCAGATTGAGAAAATGCTTGGAACCATTCTTTAAATAGTTCTGTGTCCATCTCGCCAAGTTTCTCAACTTTTAATTTTACTTTCCATATCAAATAAGGTCTATTTGAAACATCTATCGCAACCCTAGTTAATGTTTCATCCATTGGAATAACTGTATGAGCATATCTTTTTATGCCTACAAATTTTTTTGCTGCTTTTTTTAAAGCTTCTCCAATTGCAATACCTGTATCTTCAGTTGTGTGATGAAGATCGATATGAGTATCTCCTTTAGCTTTAACTTTTAAATCAATTAAAGAATGCTTTGATAGTTGCTCAAGCATATGATCTAAAAATCCTATACCAGTGTCAATTTGGTACTTACCTTTGCCATCAATATTTACTTCAACATTGATGCTGGTTTCTTTTGTTTTTCGAGATACTTTTCCTTTTCTAGCCATATATTTTTAATGGTATACATACATAATCCCGCTATATCAATATCAGTCTGAACACTTGAAGTATCAAAAATAGTTACCATTTATTAGGTATGACAACAATTGTTCTAGTTAGAAAAAATAATGAAGTAGTGGTTGCTGGTGATGGACAAGTAAGTATGGGAAATACTGTTGTTAAAAGCACAGCCTCAAAAGTCAGAAAAATTGAAAAAAGAGATGTGGTTGCTGGGTTTGCAGGATCAACTGCAGATGCATTAACTTTGTTTGAAAGACTAGAGGGAAAATTAGAAAAACATGCAGGCAACTTATCAAGAGCTGCGGTTGAGCTAGCGAAAGATTGGCGAACCGATAAATATTTAAGAAGATTAGAGGCTTTAATGGCCGTAGGAGACAAAAATAATAGTTACATAATTTCAGGAACTGGTGATGTACTTGAACCTGAAGGGGATGTAATCGGAATAGGTTCGGGTGGTAATTACGCTCTTGCTGCAGGAAAAGTTTTAATGGAAGGCAGTATGTCTGCTGAAGAAGTTGCAAAAAAAGCAATTAAAGTTGCAGCAGATATATGTGTATTCACTAATGATAATGTTAAAATTGAAAAAATATAATGGACAATTCAAACGTAACACAACTTCACCCAAAAGATAAAAATAAAAACGAGAAGGCTTCTTTAGTTAGCTCTTTGTCACCTAGGGAAATAGTTTCAGAATTAGACAGGTTTGTAGTTGGACAAAACAAAGCAAAAAGAGCTGTCGCTGTTGCTTTAAGAAACAGATGGAGAAGACAGGCTCTTAAAGGTGAAATGAAGAACGAAGTTTTACCAAAAAATATTTTAATGATTGGACCAACTGGTGTTGGAAAAACTGAGATCTCTAGAAGATTGTCAAAATTAGCAGAAGCACCATTTGTAAAAGTTGAAGCTACAAGATTTACAGAAGTTGGATACGTTGGAAGAGATGTGGAACAAATTGTAAGAGACTTAATTGAGATAGCAATCTCAATGGAAAAAGTAAAAAAAAGAAAAGAAGTTTTTGCACAAGCTCAAAAAGCTGCAGAGGAAAAAGTTTTAGATGCTTTAGTTGGCAAAAAAGCAAGTTTAGCTACAAGAGAAAGTTTTAGAAAAAGATTAAGAAACGGTGATTTAGATGATAACGAAATTGAAATAGCAGTTAGTGATACTGGTTCAGGTGGTGCTTCTTTTGAGATTCCTGGGATGCCTGGGGCTAATGTTGGAATGATAAACATTGGCGAAATGATTGGAAAATCTATGGGCAATAAAGAAAAGAAGAAGAAAATGACTGTAAAGGAGTCTCATGAAATTTTGATTAATGATGAATCTGATAAATTAATTGAGCAAGATAAAATTATAAAAGCAGCGAAACTATCAACAGAAAACAACGGAATAGTATTTTTGGACGAAATAGATAAAATTTCAGCAAGAACTGACAGGGTTGGTGGAGATGTTTCTAGAGAAGGTGTACAGAGAGATTTATTACCTTTGATTGAGGGAACTACTGTTAATACGAAACATGGTCCAATAAAAACAGATCATATTTTGTTTATTGCCTCTGGTGCTTTCCAACTTGCTAAACCATCTGATTTATTACCTGAATTACAAGGAAGATTACCAATAAGAGTTGAGCTTGAGGCTTTAACAAGTGAAGATTTTAAAAGAATTTTAAGAGAACCTGATTTTAGTTTAATAAAACAATATGTAGCTCTTTTAAAAACTGAAAATGTTGATCTTGAATTTTCTGACGATGGTATTGATGCTATTGCCAATATTGCTTCGGAAGTAAATACTAGTGTTGAAAATATTGGAGCCAGAAGACTACATACTATAATTGAGAAAATATTGGATGAAATTAGCTTCACTGCAACAGATCGCGCTGGAGAAAAAATTATTATCGACAGAGCATATATAAATAAAAATTTAGATAATTTAGTTAAAGATACAGATTTATCTAAATTTATATTGTAAAAATTAAATATAACCTAGCTCTGACATTTCTAGTTTAAAATGCTTTTCAATTTTATCTCTATTTTTTTTATCTAATAGTTTTTTATAATCATTATTCGGACCAAGTTTAAAAAAGGGTTTCCTCCCTCCATTTTTAGTATCTAATGGTGCCTCATAAAAAGTTTCTTTTATTTCTAAACTTTTCATTTTTTTAAAATCTGTTGAAACTATACATTTTTTTAATTTATTATCATCCACTGCTATATTTTGATTCAATAATTTTCCAATAAATTCAAAAACTTTTAGTATTGTATTTTTTTTATCATAAATAAGATCTTCATATTTTATTAATAAATATTTTTTGTCTCTTTCAAAAATTTTCCATGAATTAAAATTAAAATTCCATGATCCAAGTATTACTTTGGGGGATGATGAAGTTTTTACTAGAAACCTTGATTTATCAATCAGCGCGTTTGTTGCTTCATTTATATTCAAATCATAATGATGGGCGAAAGATGTAACTATATTTCTAGGATCTCTCACAATATATATAACACCTAGAGTATTTTCTAAATTTGTAAAATTATAGCCATTGACTTTACAAAAAGCGCTGTGAGTTTTTATAAATTTATAATTTTTATATTCTTTATTTATAAGCTCTTGGGCTTTTATTAAATTTTTAAAAACGAGATTTTCATCCAAAGTATTAATGCCTAATTTATTAAAAATCTCTATATTTGGGAATTGACCAATTTTATTTAGAAGTTCAAAATTGAAATCTCCGTTCTGAGAAAAAAAATAAGATGTTAAAATTGACCTCAAAAGAGTGTTTCCACTTTTAGGATAAGAGGCAAGCCAAACAATCATTTGTTTTTATTTTTCTTCAACATAATGTAAAAAGCACCACTACCTCCATCTTCTATTTTAGCATCTGTGATTTCATTTATCATGTTCATTAAACTGACATTATTAGTAATGAATTCTGGAACAGAATATTTTAAGATACCAAGGTCTTTTGAAACATATGGATCTCTTTCATTCTCTGAGTGAAGACCCTTTCCCGTAACAACAATTAATTTGTTAACATTTTCAGAAAAAGCTTTATTTATAAAATCTTCTATAGTTTTATTTGCTTCATCTAAAGTATGGCCATGCAAATCTATTGATCTTATTTTTAAATTTTTTTTTTTTTGATAATCAAAATCTTTATTAGGTAATTTTTCAGTGCTATTTATAAATTTGTGCCAATCTTTTTTATCTTTATCTGAAATATTATCGTTCAATTATGTTAGTATATTAACTAGCTGCCAATTTGGATTTGCTGAAGTTGTATCTCGTGAAAAAATCCAAGTATCATAAATTTTTTTAATCTTTTCAGGATCTCCAGAAACAATTTTTTTATCTTTATCTCTTATGCAAGTAATAACTTCTGCTATAAAATCCACTGTTACATTTAAAATGTTTCCTATTTTTTTATGCTCCTTTATTTCAGCTTTATTAACTCCAATAAATGTTATTTCTGCAAAATGACCCCTTTTTGCTCTTTCTTTCAACGCATCATCAAATTGATTATATATATCTTTATTTAACAAAGGTTTTGCATTTGTAATCTTATTATCATTATCACTAAAATCTGTAATAATTGTTTCATAAGCAATTTTTGCACCTTTTAAAAATTCTTTTTGCGCTTCATCATCAAACTTTTCTTTTGGTTTGGTCGCTTGATCTACCTTAATATTTTTTAATACCTCTTTAAATTGGGCTGGTGATTTTCCCTCAAAACCAGTTCTTTTTCCAAGAATTCCTCTCAATCTTAGAAAGATAAAACCAGCAATCATTGCTAGCAAAATAATATCAATATACTCAAAACTGTAACTCATGTCTTAATAGTAATTACTATGTTGATTAATTTCAACTAGCAATTTAGATTAAGGACAAATGAACTCAATAATATTAACAATAATTATAGTTCCAATAATTGAAATTTATCTTTTTATAAAAATTGGGTCTGAAATAGGTGCGTTTACTACTATTTTCCTTATTTTTGCCACTGCTGTCATAGGTATTTATTACGCAAAATATGAAGGAATAAATACACTTAGATCTGGATTCCAACAATTAAGTAAAAATGAAACACCGGCTTATGAGGTCATTTCAGGAGCTGCAATTGCTTTTGCTGCTTTACTTTTGATTATCCCAGGATTTGCAACTGATGTTTTAGGATTTCTTCTAATTTTTCCGATAACACGAAAGTTTTTTTTTAAAAAATTATCCAAGAAATTTAAAAATAATAAAACATCAAGAAATAATTTTATAGATGGAGAATTTGAAGATATAGATGATGATCATGACAAAAAAATTTGAAATATTAGGTAAATATATTAAAGATCTTTCTAGCGAAACCCCAGATATAGAAACATATTTATTTGTAAAAGAACGTATATCTAAATATCAACTTGGGATAGATATTAATTCTAAAGCTGTAAAGGATAAACTTATAGAGATTAATACGACATTCAAATTTGAAGACAGAGAGAAGGTAAATAAAAAAGCATATTTTGAAATTGTTTACTCAACACTTGTCAAAATAAATGATGAGGTTAAAGAAAAAAAAGAACTTGAAAAAATTATATTATGTGAAGTTCAAACAAAAATATATCCAGATTTAGAAAAATCACTTTTAGATCTACTACATAATTCAGGATATCCAGGCATTAAAATTGAAAAAAAAGTTGATTTTGAGAACTTATATAATCAAAAATTTAATTAAAATAATTCTTCTTTAAAAAATGTTTAACGTATTCTTTGTGTTTATTTTTTTCTTCAGAGCTTGGTTTAATAATTTTTTTATAATAAGAAATGTTTGATTTTTCTAATTGAGAAGTTTCGTTATCCTCTCTTTGAAAATTTAAAGTTGGTTCTTTTTGGTCAATTAAATTAATGTAAACTTTTGCAAGTAAATCACAGTCAATTAAAGCGGTATGATTTGTTCTTTTAGAATTATCTATTCTAAAACGTTTACAAAGAGCATCTAAACTTACTTGAGAGCCAGGAAATTTTTCTCTTGCTAAAACCAATGTATCAATAACTTCATTTTCAATTGGTTTTTTCCCAAACAATTTTAATTCATTATTTAAGTGTGCTAAATCAAATTCAGCATTGTGAATTATTAGCCTTTTATCCTTTATGTATTTAATAAATTCATCTCCGATTTCATTAAATTTTTTTTGCTTAGATAAAAAATCATCGCTATAACCATGAACTTTTAAAGCTTGCTCAGATACTTTTCTTTCAGGATTTAGATAACAATGAAATTTGTTTTTTGTTGGTGCTAAATTTTCTAACTCTATACATCCAATTTCTACGATTCTATGACCTTCTTTAACTGAAATACCCGTGGTTTCTGTATCTAATACAACTTCTTTCATTTATAAAATTTCATTTAATATTTTTTTTATACTATTTTTTAAAGATTTTTCTTTGAAATTATTTTTAATAATAAAGCTTGATCTTTTCTTTTTATAAAAAGAAGAAAATTGAATTTTTTTGAACTTGTTTATTAGTTTACGATTAAAGCTTGGCCTTTTTTTTAATCTTTTTTCTATTTCAATTTTCTTTGAATCTACAAAAACTAATATGTCATTTTGATTATTAATTTTATTTTCTAATAACAAGGGAATATCAAGTATTACAATTTTTTTATTTCTGTTTTTTTTTAAAAATAATTTTAGTTTTTTTCGAATTTCTAGATGAACTACCGTAACTATTTTCTTCAAATTGACTTTATTAACCAATATGGCTTTAGCAATTTCATTTTTATTTATTGGAAAAGAGCGTATATATTGTGGTAATTTTTTATTTAATTTGTTAAAAATTTTTTTGTCTTTTTTATAAAGTTTTGATACTTCCTGATCAGCATTAAATACAGGATATCCAAAGTTATTAGCAACATAACTTTTTCCTGAACCTATATCTCCTAAAATTCCAATTCTAATCATTTTTTAAAAGTTCTAGTACCTCGCTATTAATTGGCGGCTCTACGCCATGCCATAATTTAAATGCTTCAAATGCCTGATAAATAAACATCAATTTACCATTTTCCGTTTTGTTACCAAGTTTTTTTCCTTCTCTTAAAAAATTTGTTTCTATAGGATTGTAAATTACATCATAAAACAATTTGTTATTACCAAATTTTGAAAAGTCTAAATTAATAGACTCTTTGTTTAATCCCAAACTAGTAGCATTTATAATTACATCAAAATCTGTTATATCGCCCCAATCCAATATCTCTAAACTATGAAATTGTGACTTTAAATCTTCTGCTTTTTTTTTAGTTCTATTGCTAATAATTATTTGCGAGACATTCATTTTATTTAAAGCAAATATTATTGAAGGAACTACGCCACCAGCACCTAAAATAAAAATTTTTTTGCTCTCTAAATTAAAATTTAAGTTCTTAATTGCTTTAGTAAAACCAGAAATGTCTGTATTATGTCCCTCTAGATTATTATTTTTTAAAATTATTGTATTTACTGACTGTGTTTGTTCCGCCTCATTACTCAGTTTGTCTAAAAAGGGAATAACTGCTTTTTTAAATGGAACAGTAACATTAATTCCATTTATTTTTTTTTCTTTTATTTCATGAAGTATTAATTTTAAATCTTCTTCATTAGTTTGTTTTTTGTCATAGACAGCCTTAATATTATTTGTTTTAAACCAATAATTATGAAGTTTAGGCGACAAAGAATGATCTATTGGATTTCCGATTACAAAATATTGTTTCATCATAAAGATCTCATATATTCCTTAATTTTTTTTACAGGTAGGCCCATGATTGTATCCTCATCTCCCTCTATTTTTGCGAACAAATTTCTACCCTCCCCCTCTATTTGGTAAACATTATATGCATAAAGAGCTTCATCAGATATTTTGGACAAATAATTTTTTAATTCGTCATCAGTAAGATTTTTCATAGTTAATCTTGCTTTATCAGTATAATTCCAAATCATTGATCCGTTTTTTGAAATGCAAACTGAGCTAATTAAAAAATGTGATTTACCATTAAGTTTAGCTAATATTTTCATGGCCTCTTCTCTACTTTCTGGTTTAGATATTAATTCACCATCTAAATCTATTACACTATCTGCTCCTAGAACTATTTCATCATTCTTTTTCATGCTAACCTTGTTTGCCTTTAATTCAGCTAGATTTTTTGAAATTATTTCTGGGCTTGCTTTTTCTTTTAGTAAACTTAATTTAACAATATCTTCATCTACATTTGATGGCTCAACAATATTTTTAATATGATTTCTATCTAGAATTTCTTTTCTAATTTTGCTTTTCGAGGCAAGGATAATTTTACTTAGCATTATTTAAATATATTTCATGAATTTTTATAATCGATGCTGCTGTTTCTTCAACGGACTTTCTCGTTACATCAATTAATGGCCATTTATATTTTTGAAATGTTTTTTTTGCCTCTAAGACTTCTTTTTTTATATTTTCTAAATCTGTGTATTGGAAATTTTCTGTTTCTCTTAAAGAATTCATTCTATTTTTTCTTAAATCAACTAATCTTTCTGGTTCTGTACTAAGGCCAATAACACAAGTCATCTTGGGATTTTTTTTAAGTGACGCTGGTAATGAATTTTCATTTACCAGCGGTATATTTGATGTTTTAAAACCTTTGTTGGCTAAATAAATAGATGTTGGTGTTTTGCTTGTTCTGCTTACACCTACAAGAATAATATCCGACTTGTGTACATCGTTTATTAAATTTCCATCGTCATGGTTCATTGTAAATTGAATTGCTTCAATTCTATCATAGTATTCTTCATTCAATATGTGTTGGCCACTCGGCTCATGAGTTGCTTTTTGATTTAATATTTTTGAAAAATTTAAGATTAAATTTCCCAAAACACCAAAACATGGAATATTTTTATTCTCACTCACATTCGCCAAATATTTAGCCAAGCTGTTATCTACAATAGTATATAAAATTATTGAATTTGGATTTTTTTTTGCATCTTCTAAAATTTTTAAAATTTGGTTTTCTGTTCTTGTAAAAGAATAAGAATGAACTTTATATTCTATGTTTAAAAATTGCGCCTTTAGCGCCATGAATATTCTATCTAAAGTTTCACCCGTTGAATCAGATATTAAATATATTTGATATGTATTACTCATGAATAAATTATTAATAAATTTGTATTATTTTAATAAAATTACATAATTTAAAAGTTTTTAAATTAACCTTGTAAAAACAACTATTTATTAACATTAATAATAAATAGGGTAAAACAATCCACAAAAATTAATATGGTTAAAAAAGCTTCATTTTAAACAATTTTAATCACACAAGATGTTAGTAAAATGTGAATATAATGTTTATAAAAAATAATCACCTTTATTCACAGGATATATTACAACTACAATAATTAATAATACTTAATTTATGAAACCTTTAAACAAAGTAATAACTAATAAAGATACTTCCTTTAATCCTATATGGATCATGAGACAAGCAGGAAGATATCTACCAGAATTTAGAAAAATTAGAAAAGATAATCCTAATTTCATTGATCTATGTTTAAATGATGAATTATCTTCAGAAATAACCTTACAACCTTTGAGAAGATTTGATTTGGACGCTGCAATTATATTTTCAGATATATTAATACTTCCTTATGGATTAGGTCAAAAAGTTGAATTTCAAAAAAACTTTGGACCAAAATTAGGGGAACTAAATCTAGATGAAATTGCTAAAATTGACGAAATCGACTTTGTCGAAAAAATACATCGTGTATATAAAGCAATAAAAAAAGTTAGCACAGACGGTAATTTAAACAAAAGAAACACCATCGGTTTTGTTGGCGCTCCTTGGACATTGTTGGTTTACATGATTAATCAAAAGTCTCCTAAAAAAAATTTGAAAAAAGATTTTTTTAAAGATGATTTTTTAATAAATAGAATTTTATTAATAATCGAAAAATTTTTAAAGTTTCATATAAAGAATCAAATTGAAAATGGTGCAAACGTAATACAAATCTTTGATAGTTGGGCAGGATTGTTAGAAGAAAAAGATTTACCCAACTATATTTATTCTCCAACTTTAAATTTGGTAAATTATGTAAAATCCTTAAATATACCTGTGATATGTTTCCCAAGAGAAATAAAAAATTATAAAGAATTTTGTGATATTGTTAAACCTGATGCTATTAGTATCGATTATAGTGTAGATCCAAAAAAGATACTTAGGGAAGTAAAAATACCTGTCCAAGGAGGCTTAGACCCTAGAGTTTTATTAACGGACAAAGAAACTTTGAAGAAAGAGGCCTCTTATTATTTGGAAATCTTTAAAGATCATCCATATATATTTAATCTTGGACATGGTATTTTGCCTGAGACTAATCCAGAAATGGTAGAAAACTTAATCAAAACTGTAAAAGATTTTAAATGATTGAAAAAAATCACCCTCCTGTAAAGTTTGGAAAAACAGGTGTTCTGATAATTAATTTAGGGACGCCTGACTCTACGAGTTGGCTCGATATACGAAAATATTTAAGAGAGTTTCTTTCTGATAGAAGAGTTATTGAAGTAAATCCTGTGGTTTGGCAAATAATTCTGAATGTTTTTATTTTAAATTTTAGGCCTTCCAAAACAGCTAAAGCTTATAAGGAAATATGGATGAAAGAAGAAAATATGTCTCCACTTCTTTATTATACAAAAAAACAAAGTGAGAAAATTTCAAAATCAATTTCTAAACAAAATATCATTATAGATTTTGCAATGAGATATGGAAATCCTAGTATTAAAAGCAAGATTCATAATCTACATGAAATGGGCTGCGAAAACTTAGTGATACTTCCTCTTTATCCTCAATATGCTGCCGCTACAACAGCAACAGTCTGTGATGAAGTTTATAGAACTTTAATGAAAATGAGATGGCAACCTTCTTTAAAAATAATACCTCATTATGAATCTGATCCCCTTTATATTGATGCGCTCGTTAATTCTATTAATAAAAAACTCAATGAAATAAATTGGAAACCAGATCTTATTATGGCCTCTTATCATGGTATACCAAAAAAATATTTTGATAAAGGTGATCCTTATCATTGTTATTGTCATAAAACGACAAGACTTATTTCAGAAAAATTTAGTTCAATTAAAATTAAAACTACATTTCAATCAAGATTTGGTCCACAAGAATGGCTTCAACCATATACTGATAAGACTCTAGAAAACTTACCCAAAGAAGGAGTCAAAAATGTTCTTACAATTTGCCCAGGCTTTTCATCTGACTGCGTCGAGACTTTGGAGGAAATTTTAATTCAGGGTAAAGAGAGTTTTGTTAGTGCCGGAGGAGAAAACTTTGATATGGTCTCTTGTTTAAATGACAATGATGATCACATTCTTTTATTAAAATCCTTAATAGAAAGAAATATTTGATATATGAATTCGTATTTATTATTTAAATCTTTGCATTTGATTGCAGTCATTTCTTGGATGGCTGGTCTTTTGTATCTTCCTAGAATTTTTGTTTACCACGTCGAAAATAAAGAAAAAAAGGAAGCAACTGATATTTTTGAAGTTATGGAAAAAAGGTTATTTTACTACATTATGCGTCCTGCAATGATTTTTACGTGGGTTTTTGGACTAGTATTAATTTATCTTAATGGAATAGATATTTTTTCTCAATTATGGTTTCAGATAAAAATTGTCCTAATAATTTTGTTATCAGCTTACAATGATTATTTAGGGAAATGTCTTGTTACTCTAAAAAATTCTACAAACACAAGATCTGCAAAATTCTTTAGAATTATTAACGAAATACCCACGGTTATCTTAATTATTGTTGTATTTTTAGCTATTTTTAAGCCAATCTAGGGTTGAAATAACAACTGTAGTATATATATTAATATCATCTGATAAGTCCTTATCAAAAAATTAATCATGAATATTCAAGAATTAAAACTAAAATCATCTGAACAGCTCATAACTCAAGCAGAAGAGCTTGGTATTGAAAATGCGAGCACACTAAGAAAACAGGAAATACTTTTTGCAATTCTTAAGAAAGTTGCTGAAAAAGAAGAAATTACTGGTGTAGGTGTTTTACAGCTATTACAAGATGGTTTTGGTTTTTTAAGGGCAATGGAATCAAATTACCTTCCGGGACCAGATGATATTTATGTGAGCCCAAGTCAAATTAGAAAATTTGGTTTAAGAACTGGAGATACTGTTGAAGGACCTGTAAGAGCCCCCAAAGAAGGAGAAAGATATTTTGCACTATTGCAAGTAAGTAAGATAAATTTTGAGGAACCAGAAAAAGCAAGACACAAAATTGCATTTGATAACTTAACCCCATTATATCCAGACAAACAGTTGGTGATGGAAGTTGAAACTACAAAAGTTGAGAAAAAACAGGATTTAACGCCAAGACTAATTGATCTAGTTAGTCCAATCGGTAAGGGACAAAGATCTATAATTATTTCTCCACCTAAAGCTGGAAAAACAATGATTTTGCAAAGTATTGCAAACTCAATAGCAAAAAATTATCCAGAATGCTATCTAATGGTACTGTTGATTGATGAACGACCAGAAGAAGTAACAGATATGCAAAGAACTGTAAAAGGTGAAGTGATCAGTTCTACTTTTGATGAACCAGCTCAAAGGCACGTAGCAGTTGCTGAAATGGTTATTGAAAAGGCCAAAAGATTAACTGAACATAAAAAAGATGTTATCATTTTATTAGATTCTATAACTAGATTAGGAAGAGCCTATAATGCAGTGATACCTAGTTCGGGGAAAGTTTTAACTGGTGGTGTTGATGCAAATGCACTTCAGAGACCTAAAAGATTTTTTGGTGCAGCAAGAAATATTGAAGAAGGTGGCTCATTAACAATTATTTCTACAGCTTTAATTGACACAGGAAGTAGAATGGATGAAGTAATTTTCGAGGAATTTAAAGGAACAGGTAATAGCGAAACAATATTGGATAGAAAAATTGCAGATAAAAGAATTTACCCTGCGATTGATATAACAAAATCAGGCACAAGAAGAGAAGAATTATTATTTGATAAAAATGATTTGCAAAAAATGAATGTGCTTAGAAGAATAATTGCCCCAATGGGGACAATGGATGCTATTGAGTTTATAAACTCAAAATTAAAAGATACCAAAAATAATGCTGAGTTTTTCAACTCTATGAACAAGCCATCATAATTACTATCAGTTGTAAGTTTTAAATAAATATTATTTAATTTGTTAATTTGTAAATTGTCCGTGCTACTTTATTATAACCTTTGATGTTATAATGACCCAACATTCTAAATGGAAAATTGTTTAATGGATCTTTTTCTTTTTTGAAAACTTCATTATGTATATCGATTAAAGGAATTTTTAATTCTTTTAAAATATTTTTTATATCTAAATAATGAGTATTATCGTACATGGTAGTGTAACGATAATAATCTGGCAAATAAACAAAATATAATTTTGAATTATTTTCTAATGCTAAATTCTTTGTAAGTTTTATTATTTTTTTAAATTCAGTTAGATGTATCGTTAGTTTTTCTGGTTTTAAGTGCGCTCTAGTTTTACTTATAAGTAGAAAATTTTTAAAATTATTAAATTTTATTTTCTTTGTTTTATTTTGTTTTTTAATCTCCTCATCTAAAACAGTATTTGCTAAATTATTAATTTCATTTTGACGTAGTGTAAGTTTTTGAGAAAATTTTGGATCATCAAAATAATTTTTTAAAGTTCTATCCTTTAGCTCAAAATATAGTTCTCTCAAATCATTTCCTTCAAAATATATCCATATTATTTTTTTCATACCAGGTCTTAGATATTCCCTAACAGAGGCATATTGTAAAAGTGGTCCATTGTAGTCGTATCCTATATTTATGACGGACTTATTAGACAAAGACCTTAGAACAGAAGCAATGTCAAAAGGTCTATTTACTGCATTACCATGTGTGAAGGAGTCACCTACTAAAAGGTATTCTATATCCTTGCTTTCCCATTCTTTATCTGGATTATTAAATCCAAATCTATCACTCATATAAATTGAATAATATCCATTCTCATTTTGGTGAATCGTTTCTGAATGCGAAATTCCAGATAAAGGAAATAATGAATAGTTTTTATTTAGATAACTTACCCTTGGACTTATCGCTAATTTAATATTTTTGTTTTGTTGAATTAGATCTTCATAAATTTCTTTTTTTGTTCTAACATCATATTTTTTATTTTCTTCTTTTTCATAAATCTTTTTTTTAACTTCAAGATCTTCTATCCGTTTTTTTTGATTTGAATTTGAAAATTCTCTAAATGTCAAGAACCCTTCATGTATATATATAGCAACGGTAATCGAAAATAAAAAAATTAAAACATATTCTTTTAATTTATTATTAAAAAAAAAAGTTATAATTGAAAAAGTTACAAGCGAAATTGAGATTAAATAATAATCTAAATAAAAGTCTATTTTTGTGTTGTTCCAAATAATTTGAGACTTATAGAATGTATAAGTGAGCAAACAAAGTGATAATATTAAAAAAACTGGTGAAAAAATTTTTAAAAAAAATCTCACTAAAAAAGTTTGTTCTCAGTCTTATAAATTTTAAAAATTGACAAATCTGAGTTTTGCATAAATTAATATTTAAATTAAGCTTTTAAACCAATTATTGTCCTCGGATAATACTATTTTTGTGTTAAATTGAAATTAAATTTTAATAAATAAAATGAATTATTTATACAAATTAATTCTATTAGATTATGAACTTTTCTTGGTTAAAATTAAAATCTTATTTCTTAAATATTTTAAATTTATATTTTCTAGAAAAAAAATTGAGAAGATTTTAATTAATTTGTCTAAAAGAAAAGGAACTCATATTGAAATAACCCCAAGTATAGGATGTGCAATGATGTGCAATTATTGTCCTCAGTTGTTAATCACATCAGTTTCAAAAAATAACAAAGAAAAAAACAAAATGGATTTTAATGAATTTAAATTGTTTATTAAAAATATACCTGCTCAAACCGAAATTCATTGGATGGGTTACACAGAGCCTTTATTACATAAAGATTTTAATAAATTTGTCATGTATTTACATGAAAATAATTTTAAGCAACAAATTTCAACGACTATGCATGGTTATGAAATATCTCAAAATTTTATGAGTTCATTTAATAAATTTACAAAAGTAAATTTTCATTTACCAGATAACAAATATTTAATGAAAATAAAAGTCTCAGACACATATTTAGAAAAATTAGAAAAAGCTATTTTATTTCAAGCTCAGATGAATAAAAAAAATATTACTTTCCAGGTTATTGGTGAAGATTTTGAATTTCGAGTAAAAAATCTTTTAAATAAACTTGTAGAAAAAAATATAATTTTAAAAAAAAATGTTCTAATACAAAATTTTATTGCTTCACGCTCAGATGCTATAAATGTAGATGGCCTTAATTTTACTTATAAAACATCAATTCAAAGTTCTAATAAAAAAAACAAACTTTTTTATTGTTCTGATAGAAGATTGAATCAAGCAGTGATGTTACCTGATGGAAGCCTTAATATTTGTTGTATGGATTATTCATTAAGTGGCATAGTTGGGAGTATAAAAGATCAACATCTAAATGATGTTTATTCGTATAATGATGAATTTAATAGAGCTTTTGTTGAAGGAAGTTATAAACCTTGCACAAGTTGCGAATATTATAAATCTATTTAAAATTTACAAAACTATAAATTTCAAGAAATAATTATCTAAATGAATAAACCTACATAATTAAAGATAATTTAATTCTGACATTTCTGTTTTAAATTCTATTTCTATTTTATCTGATATATTCTTATTCAGTAATTTCTTCCAATCATTATTTGGGCCCATGTTGAAAAAGGGTGTAGCATAATCTGATGACTTTGCTGCTTCTATAAATCCATTAAGTTCTTCTTTTTGTTTTAAATTATCAAAACTACTTTTTTCTATAGCATCTAAAATTTTGTTTTTGTTAAGTTTTTTATTCAGTAACTTTTCTAAGTAATCTGTAATTTTCTGAAACTCTATCTCTGGATTATCAATTAAATTTTCGTATTTTATTAATAAATAATTTTTTTTCATTTTTTTCCAAGAATTAAAATGATTTTTCCATGATGATATAATATGTGGTAAATCCATTTGTTTTTTTGAATTTTTAACTCCAATAACTTTTTTTTCATCTGTTAAAAAATTTAATGTCTCGTTGTAATTATCAAAATTAAAATGATTCTTTATAGATGTAATTACATTTCTTGGATCTCGTACAATATAAATTACTCCTAGAGTTGTTTGGATGTCAGTAAACCGATATTCTCCATTTTGCCAATAGGCATGATGTGTTTTGAAAAATTTTGTCTCGTTTGATAAATTCAGTCTTAATTGAGCATTTATACAATTTTTAGAAAACTCATCTATATCATCTATATTATCTGTAATATCTTCAAAATGTTTTCTGTTAGGGAACTGTCCAATAGATAAATTGTTTATGTCAGTGTCGTTATTATCTGTGTAAAATAGCGAATTTAAAAAAACCCTAACCCATGTATTTCCACTTTTTGGGTAAGAAGCTAGCCAAATAATCATGAAAAAATTATATAATTAAGAATAATACAAAGCTATAGTTACTATATATGACTATTTATGCTTTATCCTCAGGACCAGGAATTTCTGGTATTGCCGTTGTAAGAATTTCTGGAAGCAAAACCTCTGAGATATTAGAAGCAATTACGAAAAAAAAAATTCCAAAGCCACGAATAGCTTCACTTAGAAAAATCAACAAAATCAACACTTCTGAGCTGATTGATGAGGGGTTAATTATCTGGTTTCCTGGACCTCAGAGCTATACAGGTGAAGACATGGCCGAAATTCATGTTCATGGCAGTAAAGCTGTTGTCGATGCTTTACACTCTACCCTTTCAGGTATAGAAAATTGTAGGTTAGCAGATCCAGGTGAATTCACAAAACTAGCGTTTCAAAATGGAAAAATAAATTTACTTAAAGCTGAAAGTATTGCTGATTTAATTTCATCAGAAACTGAAATTCAAAGACAACAAGCAATCAAAATGATTAATGGAAAATCAGCAGATGAATTTAATTTTCTTAGAGAAAAACTTTTAAAAATTTTATCGCATGTTGAAGCTAAAATAGACTTTCCAGATGAGGATTTGCCAAATAATATTTTAAATGAAATTAAATATAGTTCTGATGAAGTAATAAATAAAATTAAAAAAATATTAAATGATCAAAAAGTTGGAGAAAGAATTAGAGAAGGCTTTAAAATTGCTATTCTTGGTCCAACAAATGTTGGAAAATCTAGCCTGATGAATCATTTATCTAATCGAGATGTAGCAATTGTTTCCGAAATTGCTGGCACAACTAGAGACGTGATCGAAACACATCTCAATATAGATGGTTATCCAGTTATAATATCTGATACAGCTGGAATAAGAGACTCTAAAGATGAGATAGAAAAAAAAGGAATTAAATTATCTCTAAATAGAGCTGAAGAAGCAGATTTAAAGCTTGTTGTTATTGATGTAAAAAGCCTTGATTTTACTGATGTTTTGAAGGATTTGTTACATGACAATGCAATTTTAGTTATAAATAAGTCTGATCTTTTAGAAAAAGATATTAATCCAGAAATTAAAAAAACAAATCATGTTTTAATTTCGATTAAAGAAAATAAAAACATTGAAGAATTAATTTCAAAAATAAAAAAAAATTTAAAAAATAAATTTATTTCAAGTGATGATATTTTAATTACCAGAGAAAGACATCGACAACATTTGCAACAATGTTTGGATTATTTAAATAACTTCAATCAAAAAAAAGAAATCGAGGATTTTGATAAAGCAGCAGAAGATTTGAGATTAGCCACTAGACATTTAGGCATGATTGTTGGAAAAGTCGATGTAGAGGAGATATTAGGTAGTATTTTCAACGATTTTTGTATCGGTAAATAATACTCCATTTTGCTGGCTTTTTTGCATTTTTTTACCAAAAAACGTTGATAATATTGGCTTATTTACAAAAAATTAAGCCTATCTTGTAAATTATATAATCACATATAAATTTGGATTATGAAAAATGATTTGTCGTTTGATGTAGTTGTAATTGGAGGTGGTCATGCTGGATGTGAGGCTGCTGCAGCTTCTGCACGTCTAGGTATAAACACAGCCCTGTTTACTCACAAAATAGAAACTATTGGAGAGATGTCATGCAACCCAGCAATAGGTGGTTTGGGTAAAGGACATTTAGTTAGAGAAATAGATGCCCTTGATGGTGTTATGGGCGAAGTAGCAGACAAATCAGGCATTCAATTTAGATTATTAAATAGAAGTAGAGGGCCAGCAGTCAGAGGACCAAGAACCCAATCAGATAGATCATTATATCGTAAATATATGCAAGAAAAACTAGTAAACTATTGTAATTTAAGCGTTTTTTCAGATCCTGTAGTAAAGTTTATTTTTGATAAAAATTCTATAAGTGGATTTGAAACTAAAGAAGGTAAGAAAGTTCTATCTAATAAGATAATACTCACAACAGGCACTTTTTTAAATGGTTTGATACATATAGGTGATGAAAGGACTCCTGCAGGTAGATACGATGAAAAACCTTCTACAGGTTTGAGTGAGCAATTAGCTAAATATGATTTTAAAATTGGAAGATTAAAAACTGGAACACCACCAAGGTTGGATGCAAGAACAATTAATTTTGAAAACTTAGAAGAACAATTCGCAGATGAAGATCCTTATTTTTTTTCATTTTTAACAAAAAAAAATTTGAACAAACAAGTGTCGTGTCGAATGACATATACAAATGAGAAGGTTCATAGAATTATAGAAAAGAATTTATCTAAGAGCGCAATGTACTCAGGGAATATAAAGGGTGTGGGACCAAGATATTGTCCGTCTATAGAGGACAAGATAGTAAAATTTGCAGATAAGGTCCGTCATCAGATATTTTTAGAGCCAGAGGGCTTAAATGATTACACAATTTATCCTAATGGTATCTCCACTTCACTCCCAGCAGATGTTCAACAGGAAATATGTAATAATATCAATGGTTTAGAGAATGTTACTATATTAAGACCAGGGTATGCAATTGAATATGACTATATAGATCCACGTGAACTATTCTTGACCCTTGAAACTAAAAAGATAAGCAACCTTTATCTTGCTGGTCAGATTAATGGAACAACAGGATATGAGGAAGCTGCTGCACAAGGCCTTATAGCAGGAATAAATGCTGCCTTATCTGTTAAAAAATTAGAACCATTCATACTTGATAGATCTGATGCCTATATTGGAGTAATGATTGACGATTTAGTAACTAAAGGAGTAGCTGAACCATATCGTATGTTTACATCAAGAGCTGAATATCGATTAAGTCTAAGATCTGATAATGCCGATCAAAGATTAACAGCTAAGGGAATTGAGATTGGCTTAATAGGTGAAGCAAGAAAAGGTATTTATTTGAATAAATTTGAACAAATTAAACAAATTAGTTTAAAAATGAACGAATCAACTATTTCACCATCTAAGGCCGAGAAATTTGGAATTAAAATTGCAAAAGATGGAATATTAAGATCATCTAGTGAAGTTTTAACCCAAAAAGGGGTAAATATGAGTAAAATCAGGGAAATGTGGTCTGATATACCTTTTTTTAGTAAAGAAATTGATGAACAGGTAGAAATAAATTCTCATTATAGGGGGTATTTAAAGAAGCAAAAAGCAGATATTTTAGCATTTAAGAGGGATGAAAATCTTATAATCCCTGATAGAATTAATTATGATGACCTTTCAGGTTTGTCTAATGAGGTAAAAGCTAAATTTAAGCAAATAAAGCCAAAAACAATGGGTCAAGCTTTAAGAATAGACGGAATTACCCCTGCAGCCGTATATATTTTGTTGTCACATGTCAAAAGAAAGTCTATTAAGCATATAGCTTAATGGATACAGAAATTTTAAATTCTTATTCTAGAATCAATCACTTAAATGTTTCACGTGAAACATTTTTGGACTTTGAAAACTATATATCCATGATTCTTGAAGAAAACAAAAAAATCAACATAATTGGCCAAAAAACAGCATCAAAAAAAGCTATAATTGATCGACATATTATAGATTCTGCACAAATTATTGATTTTGTTGACTTAAATAGTAATACAACTACAGATTTAGGTTCTGGAGGGGGGATACCTGGTGTAATAGTAGCAATTATACTAAAAAATATGAAAAATAATATGAATGTGCACCTTTATGAAAAAAGCTATCATAAAAGCCGTTTTTTAAGAAAAGTTTCTGAAAAATTAAAATTAAATACAAAAATTATTCAAAAAAATATTTTTGAAATAAAAAATTTAGAAACAGGCACAATAATGTCTAGAGCATTTAAACCAATGCCGGTTGTTTTGGATTTAGTATTTGAGAATTTTTCAAAATATAAAAATTTAATTTTTTTTATGGGAAAAAGTGGAAATAAAATTTTTGAAGATTCAAAAAAAAAATGGGAAATGGAATACGTAGAAAAAAAAAGTGTAACAAATGAAGAGTCATTTTTGATAAATATAAAAAAAATTATAAAAAAAAATTAAAAGGATATTAAAAAAAGTTAATGCAAATTATTTCTGTTATAAATCAAAAAGGTGGGGTAGGGAAGACCACTACAGTAATAAATCTGGCAGCTGGATTATCTCAACTTAATAAAAAAATTTTAGTAATTGATCTAGACCCACAAGGAAATGCTACTACTGGTCTTGGATTATCTAATATAGATAACTCTAGCGACACTATTTATGGAGTATTGAATGGATCGAAAGAAATTCATGATGTAATTAAAAAAACACAGTTTGAAAATTTAGATATCATCACATCTAATGTAGACCTTTCAGGACTTGAGGTGGAGACAGCTGATGATAGCAATAGAGCCTTCATATTAAAGACCAAATTAGCCGCATATTTAAACAATTCTAGAGGATTATACGATTATGTATTAATTGATTGTCCACCTTCTTTGAGCCTTTTGACAGTAATGGCCTTAGTAAGCTCTAATTCTCTTTTGGTCCCCTTGCAAACAGAATTTTTTGCATTAGAGGGTCTGACACAACTGATGAAGACTATAGAAAGGATAAAAGTAAGTTTAAATCCAGATTTGAAAATAAGAGGTATACTATTAACAATGTATGACAAAAGAAATAAGCTATCCTCACAAGTTGAGCAAGAAGCAAGAGATTATTTTAGTGAAAAAGTTTACTCAACAGTGATACCTAGAAATGTAAGATTATCAGAAGCACCTTCACACGGAATGCCAGTTTTAATTTATGATAAATCTTGTCCTGGTAGTAAATCATATTTTAGTTTTACTGATGAATTTATAAATCAAGAGGCAACAATAGGAAGTGCTGCTTAATGGACAAAATTAAAAAAGGATTAGGTAGAGGTCTGTCTTCTTTAATAGGTGATACAAAAGTAGAGCCTAAACAAAATCAGTTGCCTATTAGTGAATTAGTACCAAATAAATTTCAACCAAGAAAAATTTTTGATGAAACTAGTTTAGAAGATTTATCCAATTCAATTAAGGAAAGAGGCATGATACAGCCTATCATAGTAAGAAAATTAAAAAGTGATAAATCAAAATTTGAGATAATTGCGGGAGAAAGAAGATGGTTAGCAGCCCAGAGAGCTGGATTGCACAATGTCCCTGTGGTAGTCACCGAGGCAGATGATTTGAGATCTTTAGAATTTGCAATTGTAGAAAACGTTCAAAGACACGATCTCAACCCACTTGAAGAAGCACAAGGCTATAAAAAACTTATCGATGAATTTTCTTATGACCAAGATAAGGTTTCAAAATTTATAGGTAAGAGCAGAAGTTATATAGCCAATTCATTAAGAATTTTAACTTTGCCAGATGAGGTTATTAAACTATTAGAGTCTCAACAATTAACAGCTGGACATGCTAAAATCTTAGTTGGTTTAGAAAACGCAGGATTTGTAGCAAATAAAATTATAGAAAACAAACTTTCTGTTAGGCAAACCGAAAGCTTTGTTCAGATTTTTAAAAAGAAAAAACAAAGGTCAAAAATTAGTAAAGACACAAACATCATAGCACTTGAGCTCTCTATATCTAACAAGATTGGTTTAAACGTTGATATACAAAACAACAAAAGAAATAAGGGTAAAGTTTCTTTTGAATATAAAGATTTAGATCAGTTAAATAAAATAATTAATATAATTAAAGAACATTATTAATTATCTAAGAGGCTAGCTCTAAAATATAGTCAGTGACTAAATAGATTGAGTTATTAATATTTTTTTTTATATTTAATTCTAATTCGCTCAATTCAGTTATCAATTGCTTAATTTTTTTAGGAGGCAATTTATAAATCTGTTGCTTTGTAATCTCTATTTCTTTCCAAAAAATAGGTGGCTTAGCAGATGCTATTGTTAAATCGATACTTTTATTTTTCTTATAATTATTTGCAAGTTCCAGTATTCTTTTGCATTTATTCAAAAAGGTTCTCACAATTAAAACACTTTCCTCATTAGCAAAATTATTTTCATTTAAAAGATAAATTGTTCTTTTTTTATTTTTTAACAGACAATTATTAATTAGTTCCGATAAATTATGATTTTCATTTAAATTAATTAATTTAGCAATATTTTCAGATGTAATTTTTTTTCCATTCATTTGGAAATATTCTATTTTATTTAATTCATTTATTAAATTTTCTCTGTCACCATTACATTTATTTATTATTAAATTTAAATTTGCTGGAGATAATGAAATATTTTTTTCTTTTAAAAAATTGTGTGCCAACTTTGATAATGTTTGATCGTTATCCGAATAAAAAGGAGCACAAATGCAATCTTTGTTTTTTTCAAAAAGTGTTCTTAATTTCGATCTTTTTTCAAGATTTTCAGCGTTTATTAAAATATTAATATCATCAAGGTTCTTATCTATGATTTGATTAATTATATTTATTATTTTGTCTGAACCTCTTTTAATTATTATAAATTTATTTGTTTCAAAAAGTGATTTAGTAAAAATATTATCAAAAAAATTATCTTTATTTTCTAAAATTTCTTTTTCATCATAAATTAAGATATTTTTAAATTTTTTTTTTAAATCATCTGTGGCTGATTTTTTAAATCCATTATTTTTACCATAAAAAAGAATTAATTTATTTTTTTTTAAATCTATTTTTGATAATTCAAAAGATTTTATAATCATTTAATTTGTGATAATTGTAAAATCAGTTTACGGGAAATTGTGTTTGATAAATTATCATTAATATTGTTCTCGTAGTCTTGCTCTTCTAGTTTATCGCTCATACTTTGCATATTAAAACTTTCTGAAATTTTAATTTGTTTTTGGAATTCTTCTGAAATTATAGTGAACTCTGTCTCAACTATTATTTTATATTCAGTAGCAGCACCCGTAGTGTCTTTGGCCACAATATCTTTTCTATATTCAGTATCAAAAGAAACATTAAAATTTCTATTTTTGTTAGTAAAATTATATTTAGATAAGATATTTTTAATTTTGTTATTAATATTTCTATTTCCAGACATTTGATCAATTTTTATTGAAAAATTTGTATTAGAAAAATCTTTGTACATTGGTGTAAAACCACAATTTGCTAATAGAATAATTGTTAATAAAAATGTGGTTGTGTTTCTTATAATAGTTCTCATAAAATTATATTAATTAGTTTATTCTTAACAAATACTATTTTAGATAATTCTTTCCCATCAAGATATTTTTTTAAATCATTATTTTGCTTAACATTTTTTATCAAATCACTTTCTTCAATATCTCTTTTTGCATCAACTAAAGCTCTTTTTTTACCATTAATTTGCACAACAATCTTAATGTTATCTTCAAATAACAAGGTTTCATCATAAGTTGGCCAATTGATATTAATTTTAAAGTTATTTTTTTCTAAACATTCTGAAGCAAAGTGAGGTATTATTGGAATCATTGTAATTAATATCTTGCTATAGTTTTCTATAAGTGTTTTTTTGCTATAATTCTTTAATATTTCTTTATTAAGAAAACTATACACTTCATGAAGATTGGCTATTAATTTATTATAACTAAAATTATTCAAATTATCTGTCATTTTTTTTAAATATTGATTTGTATACTTTGTTAATTTTTCATCTGAATCCTTAATATGATCTTTAGAAATTTCGCTTGAAATTTTTTGATCTAACAACCAAAGTTTTTGAATAAACTTATGAGAAGAGGCTATACCTTCATCTGACCATTGAACATCTTTCTCTGGAGGACTATCAGAAAGAATAAACAATCTCGCAGAATCAGCTCCATAATTTTTAATAATTTTTTCAGGATCGATTGTATTTTTTTTTGATTTCGACATCGATTCCGAAGCTCCAATAATAACTTTTTTTGACCTATTATTTTTTTCAAATTTTTGACCGTTTATTGTTTCTATTTCATCCGGACTTAACCAGTCTCCCTCATCACTTTTGTATGTTTCATGACAAACCATACCTTGTGTAAATAAACCCTGAAATGGTTCCTCAATATTAAATTTTTCATTTTTATCAGAAAGCGCTAACATGAAAAATCTAGAATAAAGTAGGTGTAAAATTGCATGTTCCACACCTCCTATGTATTGATCTACAGGCATCCAATATTTAATTTCTTCATCGTTAAAGCCATACTTTTTTTCATTTGGAGAACAAAATCTTAAGAAATACCATGAAGAGTCAACAAAGGTGTCTAATGTATCTGTTTCTCTTAAATACTTTTTTCCGTCAATAGTTACTTCTTTCCAGTTAATTAATTTATCCAAAGGATTACCAGTTGGATCTAATTTTTCTACTTCAGGAAGTTTTACTGGCAACATTTCCTCTGGAACTTTCTTTGGATTGCCATGTTCATCGTAAATTATTGGTATAGGGCAGCCCCAATACCTTTGACGAGAAACACCCCAATCTTTTAATCTAAAATTAATTTGTTTCGTACCTATTTTATTTTTTTCTAAATGCTTGATCGTTTCTATTATAGATTCTTCTGGACATCTTAAACCATCTAAAAATGACGAATTAAAAATTGTACCAGATCCAGTGTAAGCTTTATCTATTACTTTAAATGTTTCATCTTCATTATCAGGTTTGACAACTGTATTTACTTTTAAATTGTATTTTAATGCAAAATCTAGATCTCTTTGATCATGCCCTGGACAACCAAACACTGCTCCAAACCCATAATCCATTAAAACAAAATTTGCAAAATAGATTGGTACTTTTATTTTTTCATCAAGAGGGTTAATTGCAAAAAGTTCAGTTTTAAAGCCTAATTTTTCAGCATTTGCAATAGCCTCTTCAGTAGTTCCTGTGTTTGAGCAATTTTTTTTAAATTCTTTAAATTTTTCGTCATTTTCATAAAGTTTTGCTACTGGATGATCCACTGATAGAGCTAAAAAAGACATTCCAAACAAAGTGTCTGGCCTTGTTGTAAAACATTTTATTTCTTTAATATCTTTTGAATTATCTATTTTAAAATTAACTTCACAACCAAACGATTTACCTATCCAATTTTTCTGCATAACCTTTACTTTGTTTGGCCATTCATTCAATATATTTAAATTGTTTAATAGTTTTTCAGAAAATTTTGTAATATTAAAAAACCATTGATTTAGCTTTTTTCTTTCTACAGGTGCGCCTGATCTCCATCCTTTCCCATCTATAACTTGTTCATTAGCTAAAACAGTTTGATCCACTGGATCCCAATTAACATATTGTTCCTTTCTATAAACAAGTCCTTTTTCATAAAGTTGCAAAAAAAACCTTTGTTGATGTTCATAGTACTCAGGTGTACAAGTAGATATTTCTCGATCCCAATCAATTGATAATCCTAATTTCTTTAATTGAGACTTCATATTTAAAATATTTTTTTCAGTCCATGTTTTAGGATCTAAATTATTTTGTCTGGCTGCGTTTTCGGCTGGCATCCCAAAAGAATCCCATCCCATTGGGTGTAATACATTAAAACCCTGTAATGATTTAAATCTAGCGAGTACATCTCCAATGGTATAATTTCTTACATGCCCCATATGGATTTTTCCAGAAGGATAAGGAAACATTTCTAGACAATAAAATTTTTTTTTACTCTTATCTATTTTAGTTGAGAAACTTTTATTTTTTTCCCAGAATGATTGCCACTTTTCTTCTATTGTTTTAAAATTATATCTTTCCACAACAAAATGTTAATTTCTATTATCAATTTCTGGCATGTTGTATGGTCTAAATGATTTATCCTCAGATTGTTTTTTGTAGACTGCAGCTTTTTTCAAAATTTCTTTTGTAAGTTCAGCTCTTAAATTTCCAGTTTGTTGTGTTATTTTACACTCAATAATATTCTCACATTTTTTATAAAAAATTTTTACATCAATTGCATCAGATCTAACTTCATTGGTTAAAAATCTTATACTAATTTTAATGAATTCATTTAAATTTTGATTATCAGAATACCAGTCTGTGATTAGTATACCCCCGCTGTAATTGGCAGTAGCTATAGGCATAAAATCTATCGTGTCTAATGAGGCTCTCCAAAGTTCATTTGAGGTTGCAAATTCAAAATTTCCAGATCCTTTACCTTTAAAAGTATCATCAAGCCTAAAACCTTTTCCTTCCTCCAAATTTTTTTTAACCCTTTCCCTAGGATCATAAGGAACTTTCCTCGCATCTGCTCCAGGAAGTTTCCCATTACATGCGTTTAGAAATAAAATTAGTGCTAGTGGTAAAAAGAATTTTGTTAAATTATTCATAAAAACATAATTTTTTTAAAGAATTAAAAAAACTATATACAACTATATAAAAAAATCCCCAATTACATAATAAAAATAGGGTTTTTGGGTGTTGCATAAATACAACAAATTACAATTTTATGTGTGATATTGGTTTATATAATAATAAATACTGGGTCAAAATGATATTAAGTTGGCGTTTATTATTAATAATAACAATAAAAATAAGGAGTAATTAATATGAACAATTTTAAAAAAGTAGGTTTAACTGCTTTAGCAGGTTCACTTATTGCTACATCAGCATTTGCTGGTGCTTTAAGTGTTTCTGGTGGTGCAGATATAACTTTAACAAACCAATCTAACCACACACAAGGTAATGGTTTCTCTTCTGGAGACTCTATGAACTTTTCTGGTACTGCAGAGTTAGACAATGGTTTTGTTATCACATCAAAACAAGAGATCGATGGTGGTGCATTAGATGACAGAAGTTTAGTTATCGAAATGCCTGACATGGGTACTTTAACTTTCCAACAAAGTGGAAGCACAGCTATGTCTGCTGTTGACGATGTAATGCCAACTGCTTACGAGTCAGCATGGGATGTATTAGCTCAAGGTACTACTTCAGCTACTACAGCAAGAACTGCTGGACAAGCTTTAAAAGAAGGTTCAATTGGTGGTTTCGTTACTAACAATAGTTTCTTCTATACAGCACCAGAAATGGTTGATGGTTTAAGCTTAAAAGCTTCATACGTACCATCTGCTAAAGGTGGAACTAGA
Source organism: uncultured Pelagibacteraceae bacterium (assembly GCA_902593445.1). Classification (GTDB taxonomy): domain Bacteria; phylum Pseudomonadota; class Alphaproteobacteria; order Pelagibacterales; family Pelagibacteraceae; genus Pelagibacter. The sequence continues at coordinate 4,707 of CACJIJ010000014.1, read as the reverse complement.
CCTGACGGTTCAATTTCTTTCGCACTTGAGTATACTGGTGTTGAAGGTTTAACTGTTGGTTACGCTACAGATGATAACGGTAGAAAAACTACTAATAAGTTAGAAACTGAAACTATGTACGCTAAATATGCTTATGGTTCAATTACTGTTGGTGTACAACAGTCTGACCAAGAGCAAGATGGTGCTACTACATCTGATGATGAGTTCTCAGCACATGGTATTACTTACCAAGTATCTGATGACTTAACAATCGGTTACCATGCATCTGAAAGAGAAATGGGTGATAAGACACAAGATGAAGAGTCTAAAAACTTATCAGCTTCATACACACAAGGTGGTATGACTATTTCAGCAGCTATGATCTCTATGGATAACGTAGGTGGTTCAACTGCATCTAGAGATGACATCGATGGTTACAAAATCGGTGTATCATTTGCATTCTAATTTAGTTTAGATTAAATTTTAAAAGGGCCCCTTTTTAGGGGCCTTTTTTTTTATTTAAAATAAGAAATTCCTGCGAATTCTTTATTTTTTAAAAGTTTAAGTTTGTTTATATTTTTTTTAGAAACACCACCTAAAGCAATTACTTTTTTTTTCGTTAAATTAGAAACTAATTTAAATTTATTAATTCCCAAATAGTTTTTATTTTTTTTGAATAAAGATGATATGAAAATGCTACTAACATTTTGCATTTCTTTTATTTTTATTTCTTTAATATTGTGTGCTGATCCAATTATGTTAAATTTTTTTTTTAATGAAAAAGCTAAGTGTTTTGTAGATTTATTAAAGGATGGAATATATACGCCATCTAAATCTAATTTTATTGCAAGCTTGATATTGTTAGATAGATAAAATTTCACATTTCTCATTTTACAATATTTTTTTATTTTCAGGATGAGATTTTCATCCATTATTTTTGAATTATAATTTCTATAAATAACAGTGGTTTGTTTATCTTGTTTATCGATATTATTTGTATCAAATTTACTAATAAAGTAATATTTATTTATCATATGCATAATACAGTAAAAAATTTATTAGACATTGAGAATAATATTAAAATTCATCTTAATAAATTAAATATTAATAATAATCCTAAAATTGTTGCAGTATCTAAGACTTTCAAAATTGATAAAATATTACCCCTTATTGAGTATGGCCATATTGATTATGGTGAAAATAAAGTCCAGGAAGCATTAGAAAAATGGGCGGAGACAAAAAAAAAAAATCCGAAAATAAAATTACATATGGTTGGAAAATTACAAACTAATAAAGTAAAATTTGCAGTACAAATATTCGATTATATTCACTCTGTTGATAGTCAAAAACTTGCAAAAAAAATTGCTGATGAACAGAGTAAATTTAATAAAAAAATTAAAATTTTCTTGCAAGTCAATATTGGGGATGAAAATCAAAAATCAGGAATTAACAAAAATGAGGTGGGCCAATTAGTTTCTTTTAGTAAAGAAATTGGTTTAAATGTAATTGGTTTGATGTGCATTCCTCCTATAAATATTGATCCTGAGAATTATTTTTTGCAAATGAACAAACTAAGCAATGATCTAGGCCTTAATGAATTAAGTATGGGGATGTCTTCAGATTATTTGACTGCTGCGAAACATTTATCAACATATGTTAGAATTGGATCCAGTATTTTTGGTCAGAGATCTTAAAAAATTTTTATTTTGGAATTTTTTTTAATTAATTTAATTAAAATTAAAAAATCTTTTTCTTTTAAAGCAATACATCCAGCTGTAGGTTTGTAATCTTTGGTTAGGTGAATAAAAATACAACTACCTAGACCAGTAGTAGGTTTTTTAAAGTTATACTTAATTGGAATTAAAAAATCATATTTATAATCTTTTCTTTTTAATTTTTCGTGTTTAATTTTTTTTTCAATTTTAATTAGTTTGTTATATTTTTTAGGATAACGAATATCATCACACCAACCCATACTTTTATTAATTTCAATACATTTTAACACAGTTGATGGTTTATTTTTACGATCTTTTCTATAATAAAGATTTTCAATTTCAAATATACCTTTTGGTGTTTTTTTATCTCCTTCCTTTTTGTTCTTAGTTGAACCTTTTTTACCAATACAGCACCTAAATTTAAATTCATCTAACTGAAGAGTATGTTTATTTTTTACAAAAATTGTCATATTCTGTTTTTTGTGAGTACTCAGAATTTAATAATATATAAGTTAATCGAACTATATCACATTCTCGAAGAACTTGGTTTAGATTTAAATTTTAAAATTAGCTTTGCAGATAGTCAAAATTCCTTAAATGAAAAAGTAAAAGATTTGGATAATTATTTAATTATATCGAATAACAAATATTCTAATATTAGAAATCAATTTGTTCTCGATAATAAACCAATTAAAATTTTTAAATTAGTTGAAAGAATAAATATTGAGTTTTTAAAAATACAATTTAACAGCCAGTCTGAAGTGAAAGTAAATAATTATACTATTGATTTAAATTCTAGAGAATTGCTAATAAATAATACCAAGCTTAAGTTGACTGAAAAAGAAATTAATACAATTACTTATTTATCCAAGTCGAGTAAACCAGTCAGCATTGATGAATTACAAGAAAAAGTGTGGAGTTATCAATCGGATATTGAAACTCATACCGTAGAAACTCACATTTATAGATTAAGAAAAAAAATTTTAAAAACATTTAATGATAATGAATTTATAATTAGTCAAAGAAATGGTTATCAAATCAAATAAGAAAAACCCGATTGCTAAAGATTTATTTAGCAAAAAGTACAAACTAAAAATAGTTAAGCCCAAAAAGGGAAAGGGAAGTTTTAAAAGAAAGAAAAATTAAACCTAAAGTCTTGCTCCAATTTGCTGTATTACTCTTGATGACATTTCAGTACCCTTTTCAAGACATTTTTTTATAGATAATTTATTAATGTATCCATGTAAAAAGCCTGCAGCAAAGAGATCACCTGCACCTGTAAGATCAACAATTTTAAGATTTTTTTGTATATCACTTTCAATAACTTCATCCCCATTAATTGCAATAGCACCTTTCTCCCCTCTAGTAACAATCATCAATTTATTTAGTTGTTTTGAAAAGTTGACAACTTCTCCAAAATTTTTTGCATCAATTAAAGATGTAATTTCTTGTTCATTAGCAAAAGTTATGTCTAGCTTGTTTTTAACTAAGTTTAAAAAATGAGGTTTATGTCTATCTACACAAAACAGATCAGAGAGTGACATGGCAACTTTATTTGAATTATTTATGGCTTTATCAAATGCTTTCTTGGGTTCTCCCTCATCCCACAAGTAACCTTCCAAAAAAATTATCTCACTTTTTTTAATTGAATCTAAACTAACATCGTTTTCATTAATTTTTCCTGCAATTCCTAAAAAAGTACACATTGTTCTTTCTGAGTCTGGGGTTACCAATATTAAACAAGTACCCGTTGGTAATTTTTCTTTCTTTTTGGAATAAAAGTACTCCACATTTTCCTTTTTTAATCCCTCTTCGTAATTAATACCAAATTTATCATCTGAAATTTTGCCTATAAATCCTGCTTTACTACCGAGCTGAGATATGCCAACTATTGAGTTTGCAACAGAGCCTCCAGAAACTGTTCTTTCAATTTTAAGATTTTTTAATAAATTTTGAAATTCGTTTTCATCAAAAAATAATTTCATTGTACTTTTTGTAAGATTGTTTTGATCAATAAAATTTTCATCAACCTTACAAATGACATCTACAATCGCGTTTCCAATTCCCAAAATATTCATATTAAGCTTTTTTTGTAATAACAGGTTTTTTTCTATTTGGGTAGCAAGTAGTACATATTTTGCAACTTAATCCAAAACAATCTCTTGCCTTACAATATTCTCTTCCATAAAAAATTATTTGTAAATGGAGTTTAGACCATGTTTTCTTAGGAAATATTCTTTTCAAATCTTTTTCGGTTTGAATTACATTTTTTCCATTTGTTAAACCCCATCGTTGTGCAAGTCTGTGGATATGAGTATCTACAGCAAAAGCTGGATATCCAAAACCCTGAGACATCACCACACTTGCTGTTTTGTGCCCTACGCCAGGTAGTTTTTCAAGTTCTTCAAAAGTACTAGGCACTTTACCTTTGTGATTTTCTAACAATCTCTTTGACATTAAGTAAATACTTTTGGCCTTAATTCTAAAAATACCAATTTTTCTTATTAATTTTTCAATTTTTTTTCTCCCTAATTTAACAAAATGTTCTGGTTTAAAATATTTTGGATATATATTCTTTGTTACGTTGTTAACATTAACATCAGTACATTGTGCAGAAAGCAATACAGAAATTAATAGTGTGAAAGTATTTTTGCTTTTAAGAGGGACAGGTGCTTTAGGATAAATCTTATTTAAAGTTTTAATTATAATTTTTGCTTTTTGTTTTTCATTCATTATGAAAAATTAAGCAAATCTCTCATGGAATATAAACCTGGTTTTTTTTTCATTAACCATTTAGCAGCAGTTAAAGCACCATCAGAGTAAAGTGCTCTATCAAAAGCTTCATGGTTTAATGAAATTATTTCTTTTCCACTTGAGAATTTTACTTCGTGTTCACCAATAATTTCACCTTTTCTAATTGAGTTAAAATTAATTTTATTCCCATAAGGAAAAGATTTTTTATTTAAGAATTTTTTACCAATCAAATTATATAAATTTTTATTTTTTCCATCAG
>CACJIJ010000013.1 GCA_902593445.1 uncultured Pelagibacteraceae bacterium | reverse complement strand
TAGTGCATCATTTGAAAATATGTCAGGTGGTGGTGGTGGTAAAGCTTTAGCTTATATGATCAATACTAAACCTGCTAATACAGTTTTAGTTCAATCAACACCATTAGTGTTAAGATCAATTACTAGACACAAAGGTTATGTAAAAGGAAGTGGAACTTTATCTTATAAAGATGTTGTGCCAATTGCTGGTGTGATTGGTGACTATGGTGCTATCGCAGTTGCAAAAAGTTCATCTTTTAAAAATTTTAAAGATGTAGTTGATGCATATAAAAAAGATCCAAATTCAGTTAAAATGGCTGGAGGATCAGTAAGAGGAAGTATGGACCATTTAATTGGTGCTTTAGCTTTCCAAGCTGCAGGTGCAGATCCGAATGCTGTTCAATACATTCCTTATGATGCTGGTGGAAAAGCTTTGGCTGGACTTTTATCTGGTGAAACTCAAATCATTTCAACTGGTCTAGGTGAATTGATGGGTGCAAGAGACCAAGTGAAAATTATTGGTATTACTGCTCCTTCAAGAGTTTCTGATGCACCAGATGCACCAACTCTTAAAGAACAAGGATACGATGTACAATTCGTTAACTGGAGAGGTTTCTTTGGCCCTCCAGGTATGAGCAATGCTGATAGATCAGCTATTGCAAAAATGCTTGGCGATGTACAAAAAACTCCTGAATGGGAAACTGTCAGAGCAAGAAATGCTTGGGTTAATATATATAATCCAGAAGGTAAGTTTGTTTCTTTCTTAGAAAAACAAACTCAAGAAATGACAGCTCTTATGAAAAAACTAGGAGTGATATAATCCTTAGGGTTATTTAAAATTAGAGCAGTGAATATAAATACTACAAAAATTATATCACTGCTCTTTTTTATTTTTTCAGCATTTTATTTATATACCGCTTACCAAATTCAAGTTTTTACATTTGATGAAAATGCACCATTTAATGCACGAACATTTCCGATTTATTTAGGTTATGCAGGGTTATTTTTTTCTGGATTAAAACTTATTTTACCAGATCCAAATACTATTAAAGTTGATCACAAAAACCTAGAATACAAAAAAACAGGTATTCTTATACTGATTGCAATTATTTATGGAGCTACAATTTTAAAAGTTGGTTATTTTTTAACTACTTCTTTATTTTTATTTGCTTCATATTATTTTTTGGGAGAACGAAGATGGATTTTAATGTTTTTATTATCCTTTCCATTTGTGGCTGCCTTTATGTATCTCCTTCATGGTATTCTTGATATTTATTTGAGAGATCCATTCTTACAATCGATTGGAGTTATGGGATGATTGAAGGAATATTAATTGGATTAACAACTGCACTTACTTTTCAAAATATATTAATGGTTATGGTTGGTTGTTTTTTTGGAACAATCATTGGAATGCTTCCTGGTCTTGGTCCAATGACTGCTATCGCATTAATGATACCAATAACTTATGGTTTTGATCCAGCAACAGGATTAATTTTGATGGCTGGTGTTTATTATGGAGCAGTATTTGGTGGTTCTACTTCTTCTATATTATTAAACGCACCTGGTGTTCCTGGAACTGTTGCAACTTCATTTGATGGTTATCCTATGGCACAACAAGGTAAAGCGGGCAAAGCTTTAGCGATTGCAGCCTGGAGTTCGTTTGCAGGTGGAACTTTATCTGCAATTTATTTATTGTTTATGGCACCAAGTTTATCAAAAGTAAGTTTGTCTTTTAGATCACCAGATTATTTTGCCTTAATGATTTTAGGTTTAACAGCAATTGCTGCTTTTTCTTCTAAAGGGCAATTTTTAAAAGCAATGATGATGGTTGTTCTAGGATTAATGTTAGCATCTGTTGGTCAAGACAGCTTATCTGATATTACAAGATTTACATTCAATAACATGAACTTAACTGACGGAATTAGTTTCGTATTAGTTGTAATGGCAACTTTTGCAATGAGTGAAGCTTTAACAATTATTTTAAAAAGAAATGACCCAACTAGTGCTGCTAAACAAGTTTCTTTAACAGAACTTGGCTCAATTAAAATTAATAAAGAGGAAAGAACTAAAATGTATAAAACCATTCCTAGATCATCAGTAATTGGTTTTTTAATTGGTGTTTTACCTGGAGCTGGCGCAACAATTGCATCCTTTTTAGCTTACGGAATGGAACGAAACGTAGTTAGTGATGAAGAGAAAGAAAAATTTGGTAAAGGAAGTGTAAATGGTTTGTCAGCACCAGAAACCGCAAACAATGCTGCGTGTTCAGGCTCATTTGTACCAATGCTAACTTTAGGCATTCCTGGAAGCGGAACCACAGCTGTAATGCTAGGGGCTCTTTTAGGTTTTGGTGTTCAGCCTGGCCCTAGACTTTATATGACTAACCCAGAAATTTTTTGGTCAATAATTATGTCTATGTACATTGGTATGGTAATTTTGCTTATATTAAACTTACCACTCATACCTTATATTGCCAGAATTCTTGCGGTTCCTAAAAATTATTTAATTCCTTTGATTTTGTTTTTCTCTGTCACTGGTATTTACGTAATGTCATTTAATAACTTTGATATTTATTTAATGATTGGAATTGCTGTAGTGGCAACCTTTTTAAGATTGTACGATTTCCCAATGCCACCTTTGATATTAGCTTTTGTGTTAGGCGGACTGATGGAAGAAAATCTTAGAAGATCTTTATTATTAAGTAACGGTTCTTGGGAATTTTTATGGGACAGAACTTTAACAGCATGTATTTTAGCCATCACAATATTAATTGTAATTTGGCATATTTATAAAACTTTTACGAAGAAAAACTAATTTTTAATATCTATACTTTTTCTAATTATCTCTTTTTCTAATTTCATTTCCCTATATGAAATAATTAAAACACCTAAAAAAATTACACTTGCACCAATCCATGTAAATAAATCAGGTTTTTCATTAAAGACATAAAATCCTATTAAAGATGCAAATACGAGACTTAGAAAGGAATAGGGCTGAGTCACACTTACATCTACTAATTTATAAGCGTGATTAATGCAAAGATGTAACAATGTACCAAATAAACCTCCAAAAAATAAATAAATCAAAGTCTGTAAGCCAGGCGTTTGCCAATGAAACAATGCAATTATGAAACTAAAAATTGTCATATAAGTGTAACCATAGGATAAAATTGTGATTGAACTGTCATCTTTTGCAATACTTTTTGTAATTATAATAACTACTGACCACATAAAAGAGGAGGCTAGTGCCATATATACCCCAAGAGAGATATCAATTATTCCTGGTCTTAAAATTATTAACATACCAATAAATCCTAAAACAAGGGCAAAACTTCTGTATAAGTAAATTTTTTCTCCAAGAAATAAAACAGCCAAAATTGTTACCAAGAAAGGGACAACAAAAGAAATAGCAGTAGCTTTTTCAATTGGCATCATTACTAATGCTGAGAAATATAAAAGCATTGAAGGTAAGTTTAAAAAAGCCCTAATAAAATGTTTTTTATGATGAATTGTTTTAAATACTGTGAACTTGGATCTTAATATATAAGGCAAAATAATTAGAAAACCAAATAAAAATCTAAAAAATCCCGCAACATAAACATTAACTTCATCTTGAGCTAATTTTAAAAACGTAAGCATCAATGTTCCAAATAGTACTGAAGCTACAATTAAAAAAATTGCTAATTTATTCTTAGACATAAATGGATAACTATATGTAAAAATAAACTATAAACAATGATAGTTTATTTAATTTTTTGATGATTGGTTTAAAACAAAGATACCAGAACAAGTAATTATTATTGCTCCAAAAATTGTGAACACGTCTGGAATATCATTATAAAATATATATCCAAAAATTATTGCCCAAAAAATTAAAGTGTAATGAAATGGTTGGATTATACTTGCTCTAGCTTTACTTAAAGCAATGATTTGAAGGTAAAGACCTAATGAAAAAAATATACCTATGCCTAAAAACATTGGGTATAAAGAGTTATCTATTGGTCTCCAAAAATTAGAAGCTAATAACGACATAACTAATAAACCAATTATTGAGGTAAAAAACAAAGATGTTTCGTTTGAGTCATATTTTGAAACTTTTTTAGTGATCACCTGATAAAGTCCTAGTACAAATGCTGCGATTAGAGGTATTAAAGCTTTGGGATCAAAAATTGACGAGGTTGGTCTTAGAATTATCAAAACTCCAAGAAACCCAATAAAAATTGCGATCCAAGTTTTAACAGACACTTTTTCTCTCAAGATAATTGCAGATAAAGCAACCACTATTACTGGTGCTAAGGAACCGATACTATGAGCATTTGCTAAAGATAAATATTTAAATGATAAAACAAAACAACCAGACTCCATTACAGATAATAAGCTTCTAAGTATCTGTAATTTAATATCTTTAGATTTATAAAATAAATTATTTTTTTTTCTCTTAGCCTCAAAAAAAGCTAAAAATAAAACAAAAAAATACTTAACGAGAAGTAATTGAAAAACTGAATGATTTATAATTAGAGTTTTTTGTATAGTGTCTAAAATAGAAAAAGATAAATAAGCAAAAATTCCAAAAAGTATTCCTACAGACTCTTTGGATTTTAAAATAAGCATAGATTAGCTAAGGATTTTTTTATATTCTTCAATGATTTTTGACCATTGAAATTTATTAACAAATTCTTTAGCGTTTTTTCCATATTCTAAGTATTTTTTATTTTCTAACATTGAATTAATAGAAGAATAAATATCATCTAGATTGTTTCCGTCACATATTAGACCAGTCTTTTCATGATCAATTGCATCTGTTGCACCGCCATCTTTTCCACCAATTGATGGAATACCATATTGTGCAGCTTCAACATACGCTATACCAAATCCCTCAACAGATTTTTTATGTATTATAGATGGCATCACAAAAATATTTGATTTAGCAACAAGAGAATTTTTCAAATCATTACTGATATCTTTAAAAAACATAACTTGAGCTTCAAGATCGAGTTCTTTTACTAATTTTTTAATGTTTTCTTCTTCTGCTCCATATCCAACACAAATGTAAACAATGTCAGGATAAATTTGTTTTAAATTTCTTAAAGCCATTACTATTTTTTCATGATTTTTACGTTTATCAAATCTTGAAACTGTAATTAGTCTTGGATTTTTAACTTTAAGTATACTTTCAACTTTATCTAAAGTTTTTTTGTTTAATTCTTCAGCAGGATCCACACCTGGGTTTATCACAATTATTTTATCTCTATTAACACCAAGATCTATTGCTAAATTTTTTGTAAACCGAGAATTTGCTATAACTTTTTCAACATTATTTAGAACACTTATAACTCTTTTATTTTGACTAGAGCCTTTAGGATGGTTGATTTCTTTACTATGAATTAAACAGTATTTTTTCTTAGTTGTTTTAATAAGCTCTAAACTTTTCCAATGATCAGCAATGATACCATTTACCTTAGTTTCTTTTATATATTCATTGATTAATTGCGCTTTTCTATATTTTCTTAACAATTTAATTCCACCAACTCTCTCGATAGAAAAAGAGGCTTGTTCATCAAACTCTTTATGACCTTCTATATGATCTGCAAAAACTTTTATCATATAGTTTTTAGATAATTCTCTTGATAAACCCCACATTAAATTTTGCATACCACCAACTTCAGGTGGGAATGATCTAGTTACGATTAGATACATTAATCATACTTCCATTTAATACCACATCCCGCACTTGGTATTTGATCTTCAGGACCTTTTCCGATTTCAGCTATTTGTTTCATAGCTGTTAGTAGATCACTTTCTCCGTCTCTAACTGGAATGAATTTTTTAAGTTCTCTTAATCGTCCTCTGTATTGAAGTTCTAAATTTTTATTATAGCCAAAGAAATCTGGAGTACATACAGCATTATACGCTTTAGCAATTTCTTGAGTTTCATCGTGTAAATATGGAAAATTAAAATTACGTTCTTTAGAAAATTTAATCATGTTATCAAATGAGTCATCTGGATAATTAACAAAGTCGTTTGAGCATATAGCAACTGTATTGATGCCAATTTTTTTCAATTCACTGCAATCTTCAACTAGTTCTTTTGTAATTGCTTTTACATAAGGACAATGATTACAAATAAACATTATCAAAGTTCCATTTTCACCTTTGATATCATTTAAGGACAGAATTTTATTATCAGTAGATTTTAATTCAAATGGAATAGCTTTTTGACCAAAATCACATATTGGAGTTTGTATAGGCATAATGTAAAATATATAGATTATGTTTTATGATTTAAAAGATAAAAAACCAAAAAACTCTGGCGAAAATTGGGTAGCTCCTAATGCAACCATAATAGGGGATGTAACTTTAGAAAAAAATACAAGTATTTGGTTTAATGCAGTTCTTAGAGGAGATATTGAAAATATCCATATTGGCGAAGGTTCTAATGTTCAAGATGGAAGTGTTTTACACACTGACCCAGGTTGTCCACTAAAAGTTGGAAAAAATGTAACAATAGGTCATTTAGTAATGCTTCATGGATGCACCATTGGAGATAATAGTTTAATTGGAATTGGAGCTGTAATTCTAAATAAAGCCAATATAGGCAAAAATTGTATTATTGGTGCTAAAGCTTTAATTACAGAAAATAAAGTTATTCCCGATAACTCTTTAGTTGTTGGTTCACCAGGTAAAATTATTAGAGAAGTCACAGACGAAGAAAAAAAGGCAGTATTTGAAAATACAAAACACTATCAAGATAATTGGAAAAAATACTCTAAATCAATATTTTAATGAGAAAATTTTTAACACTAATAATATTTTTTAATTTATTAATTATTAACATTTCATTTGCAAAAGAAATTGAATATTTATTATTTAAATCATCTAATTATGAAAAACCTAAAAATTTTGATGCATTTGTTTGGCACGAAGGTAAAAAACTGAAAATTATAAAAGGTAGAGATATAGATAATCCAAAGGATAAAATTATCGTTATATATAATCACGGTGGTTGGGGATGGAATAAAGGCTGGGGCCCAGGCTGGGATCTTTATTTAGCAAAACTTATGGCACCACAACTTTCAGGAAAAAAAATAAATGGAAAAGAAATTGTATTATGGATGAATGGAAGTTTGATAGATAAAAAAAATGATCCCTATAAAGGTAAAGAAATTGGATATGCTTGTGGGTGGAAGTTAAAGGGCGCTTGGCATCAAGAATGGCATGAGTGTGTCTTAAATGACTTCCCAACCTATTTAAGGGAAAAAAGAACAATAGAAATTATTAATTATTTTGCAGATAAAGGCACCCCTCGAGATCAAATATTTTTATCAGGCCATTCTTGCGGAGGATGGAATGCATTAAGGCTAGAAGGTAAATATCCTGATGCATTTAATGCTGCAATTTCTTACATGCCTAATTGTTGGGATAGAAAGCCTAATGGACCTGTGAGAAAAATATTAATTGATGAAATGAAAAAATTTAAAAAACTCGATGCAATAATTTATTCAAGTCCAGTCGATGGGGGAGAAGATTGGAGAGCAAGTTACCAAGATTTAAAATGGATAGGTGATATACCTGGAGCAAAAATGATTAAATTACCAGGTCATAATGCTAAAGGTGGTAAGGAAATATCAGTCAATGGAAAGCTTTGTGAAAACTTGCCAAGAATGCATGGTGGATGGGAAGAAGTTTGGCCCGATGGAAAAAAGAAACTCACCAGTGCAAAAAAATTTATTGCTGTTGATAAAAAAGAAAAAAAAGCAATGAAGAAGAAGGCCAAAGGTCACAATATGTTATATCGGGAGTGCTTCGACTCGTATTATCCACAAATATTAGATTTTATAGCATCAAAAGTTAAATGAAAATATTTTTATTTTTAATATTATTATTTTTTTCATTTTTAAATTATTCTCAAGCGGAAATTAAAGAACCAGGAAAAATAAATAGTTTGAAGTGTACAGTAGGTGCACTTGATGCCTACTTTGAGCTTCAAGAATACTTAAAAAAAAAACCAAAATATAAAAGCGTAGTGTATTTAGCATGTGATACTTCAAGCGGAGAATATTCATGGACTTGGCAAGCATCTAAGACTATTGAAAAAGCTCATAAAAAAGGGTTCAAAAATTGTACAAAAAATTCGAAAAGTCGAGGAACAGGAGAATGCTTTTTGTTTGCAGAAAATCAAAAAATAGTTTGGCAATTATCTGAAAGAAGAATGGCAATGTTTAAAAAAACATTAGCTAAAAAACAAAAAAATGAAACAACAGATGAAGATAGTGATTTTACATTCGATGGACGTTGGAATGTAAAATCGAATGATAACGATTTTGTAAAATATAAACAGCAAAAAAATAATCTTAAATATAAAAAGAAAGAGGACGAGATTCCTGGACGTTCTTTATTTGATCAGGAGGATGTTACAGATGACTATCAAGTTCATGCAATATATATTCTATCCGCTGACTCTAAAGATAAACAATTTGATGTGAAAGGGATAATCGAAAAAATTGTTTTTAAGGCCAACAGAATTATGAAAAAGAAAACAAAAGGAAAAGAATTAAGATTAGATTTAACTAAAGATGGTAAACTTGATGTAAGTTTTTTAAGAGTAGACAGAACAAAAAAACAAATAAATGCTGATGATGCAGCTACTTATCTAACAGGCATGGCAGTAAAGAATGGGTTTTACCATCCCAAAAAAATTTATACTATTTTTTATCAGGACAAATATAGAGATGAAAGAGGACAAGTTGGGCAAGCAATGCTATTTGGAGACAAAGGAAATGTAGAAATTATATCTGGTGTTACATATTTGGGTCACGGTACTCAAGACTCATGGAAGCATCATCTTCATGAAATATTTCATGCCTTAGGTTTTGTGCAGTTATGTGCACCTGGCGCAGTAACAGAAAAAAATAGTAGATGGGGAAAAAATGATCACTTAAAATACAGTGGAGATATCATGAGTGATATGGGGGGCGATGCTAACAATATTGATAAAAAAAATACTGAATATTACGGTCATTCTAATTCAAATTGTCCAATGGATTTAAAGAAAAGTGTATACTTAACCCCAACAGAATTGGATCCACAATTACTTCCTTATTTAAAAGGTTGTGTCACAACAAGAAGATTAAGCAAATATAGTCACGAAAATTCATTAAATTGTTTAGCTAAATTAGATTTTTAATGAATAAAAAATTTAAAATTGGCATCGATTATGGGGGTACAAAAATTGAAGGAATTCTTTTAGATCAAAATGGAAAACAAGTTGAGAGAAAAAGATATTCTTATGAAAGAAATTACGATTCAGGAATTGAAGTAGTAAAAAAACTTGTAGAAGAATTTGATAAACTTTGTGATGAAAAATGTACAGTTGGAGTTGGTATACCAGGATTTTCATCAAAAGAGACAGGTTTAATAACAAACGCTAATTCATTATGGTTAAATGACAAACCTTTTCAGAAAGATTTACAAAATACAATAAATAGAAAAGTAAAATTAATGAATGATGCTAACTGTTTTACTTTGTCAGAAGCTGTTGATGGAGCAGGTAAAGATTATCAATCAATTTTTGGAATAATAATAGGTACAGGTTTTGGAGGTGCTTTATCTTACAAAAAAGAAATTATTGAAGGTTCCAATCAAATCGCAGGCGATTGGGGTCACCAACCATTACCTTATCCAACAAAAGAAGAACAAGAAACAATGATTGATTGTCCATCAATGAATTGTGGTAGGCCTTTATGTGCAGAACAATTCATGTCTGGTATAGGATTTAAAGATAGATTTAATCAAAAATATAATACAGATTTTTCATCTGAGGAAATTGTACAACTTGATTTAGATAAAGATCCTAGAGCAAATTTAGAATTAGGTTTGTATGAAGACAGAATGGCAAGATTGATGGCCGTGATGATTGGAATATTTGATCCAGATGCTATTATACTTGGTGGAGGGATGTCGAATATAGACAGATTTTATTTGAATATTCCAAATCTTATTCCAAAATATACTTTTTCTAATAAAGTAAAAACAAAAGTTTTAAAAAATATTCACGGTGATTCAAGTGGTGTTAGAGGAGCTGCTTGGCTTTGGGATAGTTAAAAAATAAGAGGAGAGAGTAATGCCAGCAGGATATGTAATTGCACAATTAAAAATCACAAACTCTGAAAATTACAAAGAGTATGTTGAAAAAGTAAATCCAATTGTAAAAAAATTTGGTGGAGAATTTTTGGTAAGAGCTGGTGAATTTCAAATATTTGATGGAGAAACAAAATTTCCTAGAATTATTGTGCTTAAGTTTCCTAGTTATGAAAAAGCATTAGAATGGTACAATTCTGAAGAGTACAAACCAATAAAGCAAATAAGACTAGATAATTCTGAGGGGACAAATATTATTATTAGAGGCGTATGAAAAAAATTTTTTTAATTTTAATAATTTCTTTAATTTCTCAATTATCTCAAGCAAACGAAAGATTTATACCACTTGAATTATTCACAGGTGGGGAAATTCGTGATGATACAGAAATTAAATTTACAAAAGCCAATTTAGTCTTTGGAGAAAAGAAAAGAAAAAAAATAGTAGGACCTGAAGATTGGAAAAATCCAAATACAGGTGAGAAAATTAAAGTTTATAAAAGAACAAGAAAAGGTCAAAGTGGAGTAAAAACCCAACTTTTTACTGTTACTAATGATGGACAATGTATTGGAAGAGTTTGGGATAGTAGGCGTGGTGGAAGAATAATTGTAAATGGATGTAAATTTCCTTTAGGAGTTTGGAAAGAAGGAGAAAAAAGAACATTTAACGGATCTTCTGGAGGAAAAACAAGAAAAATTGAATTAACTATTTTAAAACTAGGAAAAAAACAAAAGGATAAAATAAAATTTAATTGGAAACTTTACGATGGAGCTGGGAAATTAATGGATGACAACGATTATACATTTTCTACTGGCAGAGCAATGACAAAGCTTAATGATAAAAAAATATCAAAATGAAAAAAATAGTCAGTTATTTAATTAAATAAGAGATCGTTAATCGAATAAACTATCAACCCAATTATAGCTATAAGCAAGATTAAAAAAGATAATTGTCCACTTAACTTTGATTTAATTTTAGTTTTACCCTCTTTAAATTTTTTAAAATGAATGCTGCCAAATCTCATTACAGCTAAACCTAAAATAATAAGAAATGCTGTAAATATGTATCCAGTAACCATCTATGGAACTAACCAGGTGTCTTTATTGTTTTCCAAATTAAACTTTGCTCTTCTGTGGCCTTTAGCAGCTAAATAAAGCCATTCTATGGATCTGATTTTACATTGAATAACTGTAAAGTTTTTATAACCTTCTTCGCTTTGTTCTTTGGTGTAATCAAAATTATCTAATTCTGGTTTTAGTCCAGAGGTTGGTAGGTCTGACTCAGTTCCAGGTCCATTATCGACTAAATAACATTTTCTACTTATATGCTGGGTTTTAGACCAAGATTCTTTTGTTACATCATTATTGTGATTAATAATGCATTCTACTTTTAATCTGACCTGTATCTTTTCATCTTTATCATAAAATAACATTGCAGCATTTTTATTTGCTTTTAGCTTTTCTATTTTATCTGATCGAATGTCACTATGATATTGTACTATATTATTTGACTGGTCTGACTTTCTTAAAACTACAATTCTTCCATCTAGATCAGATTGATCCCCACAAATAAATACAGGTATTCTAAAAGGTGAACTTCTATCTTTAACAGCATTATCCAACATAGACCAAATTTTCTTTTTGATCTCTGCAAAGTCCTCGTAGTAAGGAACTGTATCTGTCACAAATATTATTTTTTCTTTTTTAATCTAGCAATCAAACCTGAACTATCCCAACGGTTTCCACCCATTTCTTGAACCTCAGCATAATAACCATCAATAATTTCTGTTATAGGAACAGGTGAGCCATTTTTCTTTGCTTCTTCAATTGCAATTTTTAAATCTTTTCTCATCCAATCAATAGCAAAACCATAATCAAACTTATCATCTGTCATAGTTCGGTATCTATTTTCCATCTGCCAAGATTGTGCTGCACCTTTAGATATAGTTTCCATAACTTTATCCATATCTAAACCGGCGTTTATTCCAAAATTAATTGCTTCAGATAAACCTTGGACTGTTCCAGCAATACACATTTGGTTCATCATCTTTGTTAACTGACCACTTCCACAAGGACCAATTAATTTTACTTTTTTACTATAACAATCAATTACAGGCTCAGCCTTTTTAAACACTTCTTCATCACCACCAACCATTACTGTTAGTATTCCGCCTTCAGCGCCAGCTTGACCTCCTGAAATAGGAGCATCTAAAAAATTAAAACCTTTATCAATTGCTTTTTTATTTAATTCTCTTGATACCTCTGCGGATACAGTTGAGTTATCAATAAAAATAGACCCAGCTTTTGCTGTGTTAAATAATCCATTTTCCCCAGTTGCTACTTCTCTTAAATCATCGTCATTACCAACACATGTAAAAATGAAATCAGCACCATCTGCGGCCTCCGCAGGTGTATTGGCCATTTTACCTTTATATTCACCAATCCATTTTTCAGCTTTAGATTTAGTTCTATTAAAAACAGTTACATTGTGTCCGGCTTTTGATATATATCCAGCCATTGGGTAGCCCATAACCCCAAGACCTATGAAAGCAACATTACAAGTCATAATTTTTTTCTATGTTTAAAAGTTTAAGTTTAAAAGTAATTGTATTTGGATTTATTTTTACATTTTTTTCAAGTTTTGGACAGAGTTTTTTTCTTGGCTTATTTAATTCCAGTATTAGAGACACATTATCAATTACACATGGACAATTTGGCTCAATTTATGCATCAGCCACTTTATTAAGTAGTATTGTTTTAGTTTGGATTGGAAAAAAAATTGATGATGTAAATATATTAAAATTTGCATCTTATGTAATAATTTTTTTATCAGCTTCCTGTTTTATATTTTCAAAAATTTCATCAGTTATATTTTTATTTGTAGGAATTTTTTTAATGCGTTTAGCTGGACAAGGATTATCAAGTCACACTGCAACGACAACCATATCTCGATTTTTTGAAAAAAACAGAGGAAGAGCTTTAAGCACAGGTTGGTTAGGTTTGTCATTAGCTGAATTTATAATGCCAGTTTTAATTGTTTTTTTATTAACTTTTATAGAATGGAGAGATATTTGGGTTTCAATTTCTATTTTAGTTATACTTTTTTTGCCTGTTGCAACTTTTCTTTTAGTTAAAGAGGTTAAGCTTGATACGAGAGAAGAATCTAAAATAGAAGAGGATAATAAAAAAATTAAACAATGGAAAAGAATAGAAGTTTTAAAAGATTATAGATTTTACATCATCTGTATGACAATGCTAGCTATGCCATGGATTGCAACAGGATCTTTTGTTTATCAGTCTTTTATATCTTCTTCAAAAGACTGGGGACCTTATGTGATTGCACAATCATTTATGGCTTACTCTATTTTATCAGTCATTACTCTTTTTATATCTGGTTTTTTAATTGATAAATTTTCAAGTAGAAAATTGTTAATTTATATGAATGTTCCACTTTTTTTTTCAACTGTAGTTCTTTGCTATTTTAATGCACCATTATCATCTTTTGTGTTTTTTGGTTTACTTGGAGTAACTAATGGCCTGGCAAATGTTCTTGGTTCTTCAACATGGGCTGAGATTTATGGTGTTAAATATATTGGGTCCATAAAAGCCTTAACAACTGCATTGATGGTATTTTCAACAGCATTTGGTACGGCTCTATTTGGCTTTTTAATTGATATTGGCTTTTCAATTGAACAAATAGCTGTTGTTTCAGGAACTTATATCTTTGGTTCAATTATTCTTCTTTATTTAGTTAAAAATAAGTTAAATCCCCATTATTTATAAAAATAGCCCTTGATTTTTAAAGACTCACTGTGTAGATACTCCGCATGGCTAGAGTTACCGTAGAAGACTGTATAGATAAAGTAGAGAGTCCTTATGAATTAGTACTTGTTGCTAAAGAGAGAGCTACTCAACTTAATGCAGGAATAGAACCAACAATAGATAGAGATAACGACAAAAATACTGTTATTTCTTTAAGAGAAATTGCTGAAGAAAAAATTAAAGTTTCAGATTTAACTGATAGCGCAGTTTACAAGCTTAGAAAACATGTTGAACAAGTTGATGATACTGCAGAAGATGACGAGGATATAGGTGATGATTTTGAAAATTTATATAAAGGCGAAATTTCAAAAAGTGGTACTCCAATTTTACCGTCTAAAAGAGCTAGAAAAACACCAGAAAAAATTCAAGTAACAAAAGAAGATTTAGCCGAGCTATCTGAAACAGCTACGGCAGATGTTGATAATTCAGTGGGTGAAGAAACTATGAATGAGCAAGGAGAGGTTTCTTTAGATGAAGTATCAGAGTCAGAAAACCAAGAAGTGGACGTAACTTCAGACGATACAGAAGCTTCAAACTCTTAAAAAAATAATATAAAGTTATAACATGAATAGGAAAGTATCAGTTGCTCCTATGATGGATTGTACAGACCGTCATGAACGATTTTTTCTTAGATTAATTTCAAAAAACACACTTTTGTATACCGAAATGGTAGTGGATGAAGCAATCAACAGAGGAAATAAAAAAAAGTTATTAGAGTTTAATATTAATGAGAAACCTGTAGCACTTCAATTGGGAGGTTCTTCACCTAAACTTTTAGCAGAAGCCACTAAAGTAGGTGAAGATTTTGGTTATGATGAAATTAATCTAAACTTAGGTTGTCCTAGTAAAAAAGTTGAAAAAAATAGATTTGGTGCTTGTTTAATGAAAGAGCCAAATTTAGTTGCAGATTGTTTAAGCAAAATGCAATCAATTACAAAACTACCAGTAACAATTAAAACAAGAATTGGTTACGATGATGTAGAAGATTACGAAAATTTATACAACTTTATTTCTATTTTAAAAACAACTGGAGTTAAAACTTTCATCATTCATGCAAGAAAAGCAATGTTAGGTAAATTTACACCAAAGCAAAATTTAAATATCCCACCTTTAAAATATGAGTATGTGTATAAATTAAAAGAAGATTTTCCTAATAAAGAGGTGATTATAAATGGAGGAATAACTTCTGTTGATGAAATAAAACCTCATTTAGAAAAAACTGATGGTGTAATGATAGGAAGAGCTGCTTATCATACTCCTTATTTATTAGCAGATATTGAAAGAGAAATTTTTAATAATGAAAACATTCCAAGTCGACAAGATGTAATTGAACAACTTATACCATACGTAAAAGATGAATTAAAAAAAGGAACAAGGTTAAATCAAATAATGAGACATACTCTTGGTTTATTTCATGGTCAAACAGGTGCAAGTTATTGGAAAAGATACTTAAGTGAAAATATGTGTGTTAGAGATGCAGATGTTAAGAAAATAGATCATATAATGGACAAAATTAAATATAATAATGTCGATACAAGAGTAGGGCAGTCTGCTTAATTCTATTTTGGTAAGTGAATATATTTATATTATTTTATTAATGGTATTAACAGCTATACCAGCTGGTTTTGTTGCAGGGTTGTTTGGTATAGGTGGAGGCCTTATAACTGTTCCTTTTTTATATTTTATTTTTGGTTCGCTAGGGATTGACCAACAGTATAAAATGCATCTTGCAGTTGGAACATCTTTTGCAATAATAATACCTACATCAATAATTTCAGTTCTAACGCATAATAAATTTAAAGCTGTAGATTTTGCCGTTGTAAAAAATTATGGTTTATATGTAGTTCTTGGTGTTATCTTTGGAACTATATTCGCAGCATCTTTAAAAACCAAATCACTAGTTTTATTTTTCTCCATAATAATTTTATTTTTAGGAATTTACTTTCTTTTAATGAAAGAAAAGGAACAAAACATAATTGTAGAAATGAAATTATATTTAAAGATTTTTCTCGGTTTTATTGTGGGATTTATATCGGCTCCAATGGGCATAGGTGGTGCAATCATGAACGTCCCTATTCTTAAGTTTTGTGGCTATTCTATAAATAAAGCTATAGGCAGTGCAGCAGCTATAGGTTTATTAATTGCTTTATTTGGAGGTATAGGTTTTTTAATTTCTGGAAATTATTTAAATTCTAATCTTCCATTCAGCATTGGTTTTATAAATATACCTGCTTTTTTAATTTTTATTCCAATTACAACTTTCATGGCTCGTTTAGGAGCTAAAACAGTTCACAGTATCGATAAAAATAAAATTAGTAAGTTTTTTGGAATTTTTCTTTTAGTCGTTTCGATTAAATTTTTTTATGAGTACTTGAAATTATAACAAGCAAAAAAAAAGAGGTGACTTCAGTCTCCCTCCATCACCTCACGTATCCAAATTAAGTGATTCTTTATATATTTATGAACACTTATTAGTTGAAAATGCATTTTATCAACTAATTTTAATCCTAACAATCTTAAGTTGTATTTAGTCTTATAATAAAAACTCAATTTAGCCACACATGATATTTAGTGTTATTATTCTAATTGATACTTTTAAAAATGGTTTCAATAAAAGACATTAATAAAAATATTAAGAAAAATTTATTTGATCCAATAGATAAAACAAAAAATAAATTTTCCTCGCTTTTAAATGATTTTAAAAAA
This sequence comes from uncultured Pelagibacteraceae bacterium, assembly GCA_902593445.1. Taxonomy (GTDB): domain Bacteria; phylum Pseudomonadota; class Alphaproteobacteria; order Pelagibacterales; family Pelagibacteraceae; genus Pelagibacter. The sequence goes on along the minus strand of CACJIJ010000013.1, from coordinate 24,829 downwards.
AACAAAGTTAAAAAAGATTTAGCATTACAAAAACAATTAGAAAAAGAAAAAAAAAGAGAATTAATCTTAGAAAAAAGATTAGCAAAAAAAGCTAAACAAGACGAGCTTAAAGAAGAAAGAAAAAAAATTCTTTTTCAAAAAAAATTAATCATTGAGAATGAAAAGCAAGAAAAAAAGAATGAAGAAAAAAGACAAAAAATAGAAGCTCAAAGAATTAAAATAGAACAAAAAAAAATTAAAGACGAAGAAACTAGAAAACTCAGAGAGGAAGCAAGAAAGCTTAAAGAAGAAGATTTAAGACTAAAAATGTTAGAGAGACAAAGAATTAGAGAAGAAAATATTAAAATTAAAGAAGAGGAATTAAAAAATAAAGAAATAGAGGCCCAAAAGAGAAGAGACGAAAAAGAAAAAGAAAGACAAGAAAAATTAAGATTAAAAGAAATTGAAAGGAAAAATAGACTTGAGGAAGAACAAAGATTAAGAGAGGCTGCTAGGAAGCTGAAATATGAACAAGAAAAACTTAAAGAAATGGAGGAAAGACTAAGAGATCTGGAAAGTGAAAGACAGCAGGAAATTCAAAGACAGATTTTACAAGAGGAGGCTGAGCAAAGAGCCAAGGAAGAAGAATTAAGAATTAAAGAAAAAGAACTTAAAGAAGCAGAACGTGAGAGAATAAATCGAGAAAATGAAAGACGTCAAAGAGAAAGAGAATTGAAAATAGAGGAGGAAAGACAAAAAAGAATTGAAGAAGAAAATGAAAGAATTCGATTAGCTGAAATAGCTCAAAAAGAGAGAATTGAAGAGGAAAATAAGCGTATGAAAGAGTGGGAAAAGAAATTTGATGAAGAGCAACGACTAAAAGAGGAGGAATTGGTTAGAAAGTTTTATAGCGATGAAATTCCTAAACAAGAAAATAATCAGGATGCTGACAATATAGAAACTAAAGCTGATAACGATAATTTAGAAAATAAAACCGATGAGGATAATTTAAAAAATTAAATTTTCTGATCATATTCGCCGACCTTACCTGTTTTTTGTAACAAATCGTCAATAAAATCAAAGATTTTTTTCTTTCTTTTATCTGATGTTGGGCTTTCAGTAACAATAACCAAAGATGGTTTGTTTGAAGAAGCTCTTATAAGCCCCCAAGAACCATCTTCGAATGAAAACCTAACTCCATTAACAGTTAAAATATCATTAATAACTTGACCATCAATTTCAGTTTTGTTTTCTTTTAAATATTTAATTTGCTTAACTAGCTCATCAACAACAACATACTTCTCTTCATCTTTGCAAAAAGGTGCCATTGTTGGTGTTTGGAATGTGCTAGGTAATTCACTAATAATTTCACTCATTTTTTTATTTTGATTATCTAATAAGTGACAAACTTGAATTGCTGAGTTAATTCCATCATCATAACCATATCCTAAAGGTTGATTAAAAAAGAAATGACCACTTTTTTCAAAGCCTGCTAATGCTTTTTCAGTATTCACTTTTCTTTTAATATGAGAATGACCTGTTTTCCAATAAATAGTTTTACAATTATTTTTAATTAAAATTTGATCTTTTGAGTATAATCCAGTTGACTTAACATCAACTACAAATTTTGAATTTTTATGTTTAACTGACAAATTTCTAGCTATTAAAAGACCAATTTTATCTGAAAATATTTCGTTTCCTTTATCATCAATAACACCAACCCTATCTCCATCTCCATCAAATCCAAAACCTATATCAGCTTTGTTTTCTTTAACTACTTTAGCTATTTCATGAAGCATTTCTAGATCTTCTGGATTTGGATTGTATTTAGGAAAATTCCAATCTAGGTTACAATCTAACTCAATAACTTCACACCCTATACCTCTTAGAATATCTGGAGCAAAAATACCAGCAGTTCCATTCCCACAAGCTACTACAGCTTTTATTTTTTTCTTAATTTTGTTTTTACTAATTAAGTCTTTCTTATAAATTTCATTAAAATTATTTATCTTTTTTTCATTTCCATCACCTTTTGAAAATTTTTCATTTAATGTAATTTCTTTTAATTCCTTCATTTCCTCTGGTCCGTGAGTTAATCCTTTTTTGATACCCATTTTCACACCAGTCCAACCATTTTCATTATGACTTGCTGTAATCATAGCAACTGCATCTGCGTCTAAATTAAATTGCGCAAAATAAACCATTGGAGACAATGACAATCCAATATCCTCTGTAGTGCAACCAGTAGAAATTAATCCTTTTTTAAGAGCAGCTTTTATTTCTTCGCTATAAGATCGGTAATCATGACCAACAATGATTCTTGGATTTTCTTTTTTAGTATGGGCTTTTATTTGCGTTCCAAGTCCTTTTCCAAGATTCTCTATTCCAGATGAATTTATGTCTTTCTTATACAACCAACGAGCGTCATATTCTCTAAAGCCATATGGATCTATTTTTATGTTTTGATTCATCAGGTATTTACTTAACCTTTTTATGTTAATTTCTTGGAAAAAATTTATTTTTTTTATTGATTTTCATATTGTCGCGTTCTATAAATGTTCTATTGTTAAAATGTTTATATAGTATATTTACATTTAACACCTACAACATATAGTTGTTTTCGTACTAATAACAAAATATATTAAACTTTTATGAATAAGATTCTTTCTCTTGCACTCAAAAAAGCTGTCTCTGAATATAGCCCTGAAGTTAAGGAGGTTTCAAAGATAAATAAGCCTGATCTTTTCTCTTTAAATAATGAAACAGAATTATTTCAAAACGATAAAGGCATCATAATTAAAATTGATCGTTCAAGAGATGCAAAACTTACTGACTTCGGTAAAGCAACTTTAAAAGATAGGTACTTAGGTTTAAACGAATCTTACCAAGATTTATTTGCAAGAGTAGCAAGCACTTATTCAGACGATAATTTGCATGCTCAAAGAATTTATAACTACATAAGCAATCTTTGGTTTATGCCAGCAACACCAGTTCTATCAAATGGTGGTACAAAAAGAGGATTACCTATTTCATGTTTTTTAAATGAAGCATCCGATAGCTTAGGAGGCATTCTTGATTTATGGAGCGAAAATGTTTGGTTAGCAGCAAAGGGTGGGGGAATTGGAAGTTACTGGGGTAATTTAAGATCTATTGGAGAAAAAATAGGAAGAGTTGGAAAAACTTCTGGAATAATTCCTTTTATAAAAGTTATGGATTCTTTAACTATGGCAATTAGTCAGGGATCATTAAGAAGAGGTTCGGCAGCATGTTATCTACCAATAGATCATCCTGAAATAGAGGAGTTTATTGAAATGAGAAGACCCACTGGTGGTGATCCAAACAGAAAAGCATTAAATTTACATCATGGTGTTTTAGTTTCTGACGCTTTTATGAGAGCAGTAGAAACTGATGAACAATGGGCCTTAAAAAGTCCTGCTGATGGAAGTGTTCAACAAACTATTTCTGCAAGAAATTTATGGATTAGATTATTAACCGCTAGAATTGAAACTGGAGAGCCATATATAATTTATATTGATACTGTTAACAGGCAAATTCCACAACATCATAAGTTAGCAAATCTTACAGTTAAAACTTCTAACTTATGTAGTGAAATAACTTTACCAACAGGAATTGACAAAGATGGAAGAGATAGAACAGCTGTATGTTGTTTATCTTCATTAAATTTAGAAAAATATGATGAATGGAAAGATGATCCAGATATGGTTAGTGATGTAATGAGGTTTTTAGACAATGTTCTTTCTGATTTTATTAATAAAGCTCCAGAGCAATTTAAAGATGCAAAATATTCTGCAGAGAGAGAAAGAAGTGTTGGATTAGGTGTAATGGGCTTTCATTCATTCTTACAAAAAAATAGAATTCCACTGGAGTCTGTGATGGCTAAGTCATGGAATAAAAAAATATTTAAAAATATACACGAAAAAGTTAATCAAGCTTCTAGAGATTTAGCCGAAGAAAGAGGCGCTTGTCCAGATGCAGCGGAGTATGGTTACAAAGAAAGATTTTCTAACAAGACAGCAATAGCGCCAACTGCTTCAATTTCTATTATTTGTGGTGGAGCATCACCAGGGGTAGAACCTGTGGCAGCTAATAGCTATACACACAAAACTCTTTCTGGATCATTTAACGTTAGAAATAGATACTTAGAGGAAATATTGCAAAGTCACGGTAAAAATGATGATGAAACTTGGTCTACTATTACTACTAATCAAGGATCAGTAAATCATCTAGATTTTCTTACAGATTTAGAAAAGGACGTATTTAAAACAGCTTTTGAGCTTAACCAAAGTTGGATAATTGAATTAAGTGGGGATAGAACTCCATTTATTTCACAAGCTCAGTCAGTAAATCTATTTTTACCAGCAGACGTCCATAAAAAAGAATTGCATAAAATTCATTTTGATGCTTGGAAGAAAGGCTTGAAAAGCCTTTATTACTGTAGATCAAAATCAATTCAAAGAGCTGAAAATATCAATGATTCCAAATCGACTGATATTACAGCTAATGTTTACAAATCTAAAAATCAACCATCTAACGAAGAGCCTGAATACGAGGAGTGTCTATCATGTCAGTAGCAGAAAAAATTAATAAAAAAATTATTCAACCAAAAAAAATGGGATTACTCGTTGAAAACCCTGTTTACAAACCATTTAGATATCCATGGTGTTATGATGCTTGGTTAACACAACAACGAATTCACTGGTTGCCTGAAGAAGTCCCTCTTGGAGATGATGTAAGAGATTGGCAAAAGAATTTATCTCAACCAGAAAAAAACTTATTAACTCAAATTTTTAGGTTTTTTACTCAGGCAGATGTTGAAGTTAATAATTGTTATTTAAGACATTATACTACTGTTTTTAAACCAACAGAAGTTTTAATGATGATGACTGCTTTTGCTGCAATGGAAACAGTTCATGTAGCTGCTTATTCTCATCTTTTAGATACTATTGGAATGCCAGAGTCTGAATATTCAGCATTCATGAAATATAAAGAAATGAAAGATAAGTATGATTACATGCAGGAGTTTAATGTAAATTCTAAAGAGGATATAGCTAAAACTGTTGCTGTATTCAGTGCTTTCACCGAAGGTTTACAACTATTTGCAAGTTTTGCTATTTTATTAAATTTTCCAAGACACAATAAAATGAAAGGTATGGGGCAGATAGTTACTTGGTCCGTCAGAGATGAAACGCTTCATTGCAACTCCATGATTAGAATTTTTAAGGAGTTTATAAAAGAAAATCCTGAAATATGGACACCAAAATTAAAAAAAGAATTATATCAAGCATGCAGAACTATTGTTGAACATGAAGATGCTTTTATTGATTTAGCTTTCGAAATGGGGCCAATGGAAGGTTTAACTGCAAAAGAAGTTAAAGACTATATAAGGTTTATCGCTAACAGAAGACTTGACCAATTAGGATTAGAACCAATTTATGATGTTCAGAAAAACCCGTTAACTTGGTTAGATACCATGCTTAATGCTGTAGAGCATATGAATTTCTTTGAAGGTCGTGCAACAGAATATTCTAAAGCATCAACTCAAGGTACATGGGCAGAAGCATTTAGTTAAACTATTTGAGCAAAAAAATAAAATATATTTTAATATTTTTGATTTTATCAAATTGTAATTCAATTTCTGGAACCACGGATGGTTTAAAAAAAATGAGCGAAGGTGCTGGTACAGTTAGTGAAGGTGTTTATAAAGCTGGACAAGGCATAGTAACGATTACCCAAGGTCTTGGTCCTATAAGCAATGGAATGTATAAAGATGTTGTACGATTTACACAATTCTTGTTTAGAAATTAATTATCTTTGATTTAATTGCATCACTTTTCGGTGCTTACTACCTTTGTAACTCGCCAAAGGTCTAATAAGTTTGTTAGCAGCATGTTGCTCCATTATGTGAGCAGACCAACCTGTAATCCTTGAAATTACAAATATAGGAGTAAAAAAATCAGTTTCAAAACCCATCAAATGGTAAGTAGGTCCAGTTGGATAATCTACGTTAGGGTAAATATTTTTCTTTTTAATCATAACTTTTTCTACAATATCGTAGATTTTTTCAAATTTTTTATCTTTTTTAAGCTTAGCGACTTTACCGAAGTATTTTCTCATAGTTGGAACTCTAGAGTCCCCTGATTTATAAACTCTATGCCCAAATCCCATGACTACCTCTTTATTTTTAAGTGCATTATTTATCCATTTTAGTGCATTCTCTGGTTTTTTGATTTTGTTCATCATATGCATTACCTCTTCATTGGCTCCACCATGAAGTGGACCTTTTAAACTCGCGATAGCGCCAGTTATTGCACCATGTATATCTGACAGGCTACTAGTGATAGTTCTAGCAGTAAAAGTTGAAACATTAAAACTATGTTCTGCATATAAAATTAAAGATACATCAAAAGCTTTAACAATTTCTTTTTGTGGTACTTTACCAAAGCACATATAAAAAAAATTTTCTGCGAAAGTTAAATTTTTCTTTGGTTTTATTATTTTTTTCCCTTTTCTTATTCTATAAAAAGCTGCCAATGCTGTAGGAGTTTTTGCAAAAATTCTTAAAGCTTTTCTCATATTCGCTTCAGGCGAAGAATCTGTAGTCTCCTTATCCTCCAACCCCATAACGCTAACTGCAGTTCTAGCAACATCCATAGGATGAGATCTTTTTGGCATATGTTTTATAATTTCATATAAATTTTTCGTTAACTCTCTATTGTTTTTCTCTTCTTTTTCAAAGTGTTTTAGTTCTATCGAATTAGGAAGATCTTTATTTAATATTAAATATGCAACCTCTTCAAACCTACAGTACTCACATAAATCTTGAGCGGCATAACCTCTATATGTAAGAGAATTAATTTCAGGCATTACTTTTGAAACCTCAGTTTCATCTACTACAATGCCTAGTAAGCCTTTTTTTATATCATCACTCATTATTCATGTCCTTCTGTACTAAAATTATAAATTTTTTCATCTAAAGAATTATATTTTTCATAATCGACTAGTTCATATAGTCTTTTTCTAGTTTGCATTTTATCAATAATATTATTTTGATGTCCATTTGCATAAATGTCTCTTAATCCTTCCTCTACATTTTTCATAGCTAATCTTTGTGTTGTTACTGGATAAATTACAATATTATAACCAAAATTTTCTAATTCTTTATAGTTAAATAATTTTGATTTACCAAATTCAGTCATGTTAGCTAATAAATAGCCTGATAATTCTTTACGGACTTTTTCAAAATCTTTTTCATCTTGAAGAGCTTCAGGAAATATAATTTCTGCTCCAGCATCAATGTAAGCCTTGCATCTTCCAATCATTTTATCAATTCCTTCAACACTTTTAGCATCTGAACGTGCAATAATTTTAAAATTTTTATCTTTTTTTGCAGCAACACATTCTTTGATTTTTTTAACCATATCGTCAGTTGAAATAAGTTCTTTATTATCAAGATGCCCACATCTTTTTCTTTCAATTTGATCCTCTAAATGAACTCCTGTTATTCCAAATTCCTCAAAGGTTTCTATGGTTTGTTTACATGATTTAAATCCTGTATCTATATCAACTATTGTTGGTAGATTTGTAACTCTAGAAATTAAATAAGATCTTGTACTAACATCATGTAGTGTAGTTAAGCCAATATCTGGAAAACCAAGATCATTAGCCATTACTCCACCTGACACATATACTGCATCATATCCAATTTCTTCTATCAATTTTGCAGTTAGAGGATTGTATGCGCCCGGAACTCTTAAAATTTTATTTGATTTTAATTTTTGATCAAAATCTAATCTTTTTTGGCTAGGTTCTTTTTCTACAAAATGCATTAAAAAATTCCTTCTTTTTTATTTTGCTTTAATTTACTTTTTTTGACTTCAATATTCAATTTATGAAGTTGACCAGATTTTAAATTTCTTAAATTTTGTACTGTTTTTAAAAAACGACTACTTTCTTTTTTATTTAAAATACCTTCAGTTAAAGTTAAAAATTTATTTATATAATTTTCTCTCTTAAATGGTCTAGCCCCATATGGATGTGCGTCTGCTCTATCTAATTCTTCTGTAATTTTTTTTCCATTGTTAAGTGTTACAACAACTTTAGCACCGAATGCTTTGTTTTTTGGATTTGGATCATGATATTTTTTTGTCCATTTTTTATCTTCATATGTTTTTATTGATCTCCAAATTTTGATCGTACTTTTTCTGTTTGCTCTAGCTTTTGTATAAGATTTGACATGATGCCAATCCCCATCTTCTAGTGCTACAGCAAAGATATACATTATAGAATGATCCAATGTTTCTCTGCTAGCTTTAGGATCCATTTTTTGAGGATCATTTGCACCTGTACCTATAACATAATGAGTATGATGACTTGTAAAAATATCAATTTTTTTAATTAGATTTAAGTTAGGGATTTTTGTTTTTAGCTTTTTAGCTAGATCTATTAATGCTTGTGATTGATATTCTGCAGAATATTCTTTTGTGTATGTCTCTAAAATAGCTTTTTTACTTTCACCTTTTTTTGGTAATGGGACTTTGTAGTTAGCTTTTTTACCATCTAGTATTCTTGCAATTACACTGTCTTCACCTTCATAAATTGGACTTGGAGCTCCTTCACCACGCATAGCTCTATCTACAGCTTCGATAGCAAGCTTGCCAGCGTGTGCTGGAGCATAAGCTTTCCAACTTGAAATTTCTCCTTTTCTTGATTGTCTTGTTGAAATTGTTGTATGTAGTGCCTGTTGAACAGCCTGATAAATAGTTTCGGTATTTAATTTTAACATTGTTCCTAATCCAGCAGCCACACTAGGTCCTAAATGAGCAATATGATCAACTTTATGTTTATGTAAACAAATTCCTTTAACTAAATTTACTTGAACTTCGTATGCAGTAATTATTCCTCTTAGTAAATCCAATCCACTTTTTCTATTTTGTTGTGCAACACTTATAAGTGGAGGGATATTATCACCAGGATGACTATAATCTGCAGCTAAAAAAGTGTCATGGAAATCTAATTCTCTAACTGCGGTTCCATTAGACCAAGCTGCCCATTCGCAATCAAATTTTAGTTTTGAGTTTATACCGAATATAGTAGCGCCATTTTTTCTAGAATGCTTTAATGCCATCTCTCTAGATGAGATTACTGGCTTTCTATTTAATGAAGCAATAGCAACTGAAGCGTTATCAATTATTCTATTGATAACCATTTCAATAGCATCTTTATTTAATTTAGCATTATCGCTTGCTATTTCTGCAATTTTCCACGCAAGCTGCTTCTTCTTTGGAAGATTAATTTTTGACGGATATACTTTGACAGCATGTAATAACAAAATAACTCCTAATTTGTGATTTTGTTTTAATAGTTAAAATAAATTAATCAATATTAAAGATATTCAGATATTATTTTCTCAATACCTACAAAGTCTTTTATTATGTGATTATGATAAATTTCATCAGATCTTTTTTCTGTATATCCATATTTTAGTAAAATTATTGGAATTTCAGCAGCCTTAGCAGCGTTCGCATCTGTCTCGCTATCACCAATCATAACAGATTTATTTTTATCACCATCTAAAATTTCTATAGTTGTTGTTAAATGTCTGGGGTCTGGTTTACAATATTCAAAGGTATTGTATCCTGCAACATATTCAAAATAGTCATAAATTCCAATTTTTTTTAAAAGATCAACCGCTAAGTGTTCAGTTTTATTAGTGCATACCGCCATAGAAATATTTTCCTTTTTACACCAATTTAAAAATTCTTTTACACCATTTATTAACTTACTTTCATGTAAAATATTATTTCCATAATAAGATAAAAATTCATCTGTCATTTCATTTTGAATTTTTTCATCAAACCATTTCCACTGCCCATTAGCCTTTGCCATCATTGCTTTAGCACCTTTGCCAACAGCATTTTTTAGTTCTCCTAAAGTCTTAGTGGGGTAACCAAATTTTTTCATTACGTGATTATGGGCACGTATCAAATCAGGAGCCGTATCAACTAAAGTACCGTCTAAATCAAATAAAACTGTAAATTTTTGTTTCATTATAAAAGTATTTTAAAGAAATAAATTGTGAATTAATCAAGGTATATACTTAATGTAAATAAATTCCAAATGAAAGATTCTGAGCAAATAAAACTAAGAAAAAAATTTATTAAACTAGGTGTTAAAATGCTTGGTCCTGAAACTATTTTTTTTTCAAAAGATACTAAGATTGGAAAGAATGTAATTATAGAACCTTATGTGGTTATAGGTTCTAAGGTTAAAATTGGTAATAATGTAATTATAAAATCTTTTTCACACTTAGAGTCGTGTAAAATTGAAAATCAAGTTGAGATTGGACCTTATGCAAGGATAAGACCTAAAACGACTTTAAAAGAAGGATCTAAAGTTGGTAATTTTGTCGAAATCAAAAAAAGTGTTATTGGAAAAAAATCTAAAGTAAGTCATTTATCTTATGTTGGTGATAGCAATGTTGGAAAATCTGTTAATATTGGTGCTGGTACAATTACTTGTAACTATGATGGAGTAAATAAAAATATGACTAAAATTAAAGATAAAGTTTTTATAGGATCCAATTCATCACTTGTTGCACCCATAACAATAAATAAAGATAGTATAGTTGGCGCTGGCTCAGTTATAACTAAAGATGTAAAAGCCAAGTCTTTAGCTTTAACAAGATCGCCACAATTTGAGGTTAAGAATTACAAAAAAAAATAAATTATGTGTGGAATTATAGGAATATCTAGCAACAAACCTGTTTCAGCAAATATAATTAATTCTTTAAAAAAATTAGAGTACAGAGGTTATGACTCAGCTGGAATTGCAACACTATCAAATGGAAAAATTAATGAAGTAAAATCTGAGGGGAGAGTAGATAATTTAGAAAATAATTTTGACTTAAAAAATCTAAAAGGGAATATTGGAATAGGACATGTTAGATGGGCTACTCATGGTATACCAAACAGTGTTAATGCTCACCCACATTCTTCTGATAATGTTTCTGTTGTTCATAATGGAATTATTGAAAATTCGACAATATTAAAAAAACATTTAATTAGTAAAGGACATAATTTTAAATCACAAACAGACACAGAGGTAATTGTTCATTTAATCACTGAGAACTTGAAAATTTCAGAATTAGAAGAAGCGATAACAAAGACCTTAAAACAACTTCATGGTAGCTTTGCACTAGGAATTGTCTTTAAAGAGATCCCAGACTTAATTATTGGTGCTAGAAGGGGATCACCTCTTGCAGTAGGTTATGGTCCAAATGAAAACTACCTAGGGTCAGATTCTTATGCTTTGAAATCAATGACAAATAAAATCACTTACCTTGACGATGGTGAATTTTGTATTGTTAAAAAAGATCAAGTCCTTTTTTTCAATGAAGAAGGTAAAAAAGTTAACAAAAAAATATTAGAATTATCATCAGATGAAGCGAGTTATGACAAAGGTGATTTTAAGCATTTCATGGCAAAAGAAATTGAAGAGCAACCAAGAACGATTAAAACTGGTATAAAAGAATATATAGATAATGTGAATAAAGAGATTAATATTTTTAATTTTCCATGGAAAATAAATGAAATTAGCTCAATAACTTTAATCGGATGTGGAACAGCTTACCATTCTTGTTTGATGGCAAAATATTGGTTTGAAGAAATTACAACTTTAGACGTTAGCATAGATATAGCTTCAGAGTTTAGATATAGAAAAAATAGATTTAAAAAAGATACCTTATACGTCTTTGTTTCTCAATCTGGCGAAACAGCAGACACTTATGCGGCTCTAGATCTTTGTAACAAAAATCATATGAAAACTTGCGCTATAGTAAATGTAATTGAAAGTTCTATAGCGAGGGACTCGAATTTTGTGCTACCAATTCATTGCGGTCCAGAGATTGGAGTTGCATCAACAAAGGCATTTTTGGGACAAATACTCGTTTTATATATTTTAACTTTAAAACTTGGTTCGTTGAGAAATGAAATTGAAAAAAAAGATTATCAAGAGAAAATAAATGATCTAAAATCTTTACCTGATTTAATTGAAAAAACATTGCAACTTGATAATGATATTCAAGCAATATCTTCTACATTTAATGATGCAAAAGGTTCAATGTTTTTAGGAAGAGGTTTTTCTTACCCGATTGCTTTGGAAGGAGCGTTAAAACTTAAAGAACTTTCTTATGTTCACGCTGAAGGATATCCAGCAGGCGAAATGAAACATGGCCCACTTGCTTTGATTGAAGAAGGAATGCCTGTAGTAGTTTTAGCTCCTAGAGATAATTATTATAAAAAAACAATTTCAAATATGCAGGAGGTTATTGCAAGAGGTGCTAAAGTTTTATTAATTACAAATAAAAGTAAAGATGAGATTTTTTCTGAAAATATTTGGGAAACTATCGAAGTTGAAAATACAAATGATGATTTACTTCCATTTCTATTAACAATACCTCTTCAAAAGTTAGCATATTACTCTGCCCTTAAAAAAGGTTATGATATTGACAAGCCAAGAAATCTAGCAAAATCAGTTACTGTAGAATAAATTGTATTTTTATCTTTCTAAAATTTTATCTCCATTTTTAGACGTTGTTAATTTCATAATATTTGGAGTATTTATTTTTTTATTTCTTTATTTGGTTTTTAAAAAAAAATATTTTAAGTTAATTTTAATTTTTTTTGTTTCAATTTTTTTTATTTTTAGTTTTTTTCCATTTGGAAACTTAGGATTAAAATACTTGGAAGAAGGTTTTTTGGATAAAAAAACAAATCTCACATACAATAATATAATTGTTCTTGCAGGCTCTGAGTCAATTTTTCATACAAAGTTAAGTAAAATTTTAAATTTAAATGCTGCATCTGAAAGACTAATATCTTCTGTTGATTTAGCATTAAAGAACCCTAAATCAAAAATTATTTTTGTTGGAGGTTCAGGTTATTTGTCTGCTTCTGATGATGATTATAATGAGATAGATGTCGCAAAATTATTTTATAATAATGTAGGTTTTGATTTAGAAAGAGTGATATTTGTTGGGTCGACCAGAAATACTATAGAAAATATTAAAAAAATTAAAATGTTAAACTTAATTAATAAAAATGACATATTAATTACATCTGCTTTCCACATGAAAAGATCAATGCTAATTTCTGAAAAATTTGATATAAAATTAATACCCTATGCTGTAGATTTTCGGCAAACAGTAAATGAGGGAAAATTTTTAAATTTTTATCAAAATTTTCGTGTAATAGATAATTTGAGAAAATTGAATTTATTTTTTAGAGAAATTTTAGGTATTTTTGCAGTTAAATTAATTCTTTAGTACAATTTTTTTTAATTAAGTGTATATACTCTAGGTTGAATGAAAAGTTGGAAAAAAAATAGTTGGCGAAAATATCCTGTAAAACATATTCCTGAGTATCCAGATAAAAAAGATTTGGATAGGGTTTTGGATAAAATAGGAACATTTCCTCCGTTAGTTTTTGCAGGAGAAACAAGACATCTTAAAAGTCAGTTAGCTGATGTTGTAGATGGAAAAGCTTTTTTACTTCAAGGCGGAGATTGTGCAGAAAGTTTCGCAGAATTTAATCCAGATAATATTAGAGATACATTTAAACTTATGTTGCAAATGTCATTAGTTTTGACTTATTCGGCATCCTTACCAGTTGTTAAAGTTGGAAGAATAGCTGGACAGTTTTCAAAACCCAGAAGCGCTCCAACAGAAATTAAAGATGGCAAAGAACTGCCAAGCTACTTAGGTGATAACATAAATGCAATGGAATTTACTGAAAAAGCAAGAGTTCCAGATCCTAAAAGATTATTTAAAGCTTATTCACAATCAGCCGCAACTCTTAATCTGATTAGAGCTTTCTCAAAAGGAGGTTTTGCAGATTTAAACAAAGTCCACTTATGGAATTTAGATTATATTAAAAAAAGCCCACAAGCCAAAAAATTTAAGGATCTTGAAGATAAAATTGCTGATGCTATAGCTTTCATGAGAGCATGTGGAATTACTTCAGATTTTAATAATAGATTGTATACAGTAAATTTTTGGACATCACATGAAGCTTTACTACTACCTTTTGAAGAGTCTATGACTAGAACAGACTCTACCACTGGTGAAAATCATGATACTTCAGCTCATTTTGTTTGGATCGGAGATAGAACTAGACAATTAGATGGTGGACATGTTGAATTTTGTAGAGGTATTGAAAATCCTATTGGTATTAAATGTGGACCAACTTTAAAAGCTGATGATCTGATTAATCTTTGTAATAGAATTAATCCAAAAAATGAAAAAGGTAAAATTACTTTAATATCAAGATTTGGAGCAGATAATGTATCAAAATTTTTACCAAAATTAATTAGAGCAATAAAGAAAGAGGGATTAAATGTGATTTGGTCATGTGATCCTTGCCACGGAAATACAATCAAAGCAGCTACAGGTTTCAAAACGAGACCATTCAATAGTGTTTTAAAAGAAGTAAAAGAAGTATTTGCATGTCACCAAAGTGAAGGAAGTTATGCAGGGGGTCTACATATCGAATTGACTGGTCAAGATGTAACTGAGTGCATAGGAGGTGCTCAAAAAATATCTGAAAAAGATTTATCATCCAGATACCACACTCATTGTGATCCAAGACTTAATGGAAACCAAGCTTTAGAATTAGCTTTTTTAATATCTGATGAGATTAAAAAGAATAGCTCCTATTCAAAAAATGCAGACAGAGCGGCATCTTAATACATTGTAAAAATTTAAATTATAAATATTAAAATACTATGCAAACTTCAGAAAAAGTTAAATTTATTTCTAATTGGATCAAAAACTACGTTGAAAATATGCCAATCAGGGCGGAGTCGTTAGTAATAGGAATTTCTGGAGGAATTGACTCATCGGTATCAAGCACACTGAGTGCAATGACTGGTTTAAAAACTATTGTTTTATCTATGCCAATCAAACAAAAATCACATCAACATGATTTGAGTTTGAAGCATCAAGAATGGTTGGTAAAAAATTTTAAAAATGTTGAAGCACACACAATTAATTTAGACGAGTTATTTTTAGCATTTAATGCAAGTTTATCAAAATTTGATAGTGAACATGGAATGGCAAATTCAAGAGCAAGATTAAGAATGACAACCCTTTATCAAGTGGCCGCTGCCAATAAAGGAATTGTTGTAGGAACAGGTAATAAAGTTGAAGATTTTGGAGTAGGATTCTACACAAAATATGGTGATGGAGGAGTAGATATTTCGCCTATAGCCGATTGTAATAAAACTCAAGTCTGGGAATTAGGAAAAGAGCTTGGAATTTTACAAGAGATTATCGATGCACCTCCAACTGATGGATTATGGGATGATGGTAGAACTGATGAAGGTCAACTAGGATTAAAATATAATGAATTAGAGGAAGCCATGGAGAATCCAAATTCT
Organism: uncultured Pelagibacteraceae bacterium; assembly: GCA_902593445.1. Classification (GTDB taxonomy): domain Bacteria; phylum Pseudomonadota; class Alphaproteobacteria; order Pelagibacterales; family Pelagibacteraceae; genus Pelagibacter. The sequence continues at coordinate 9,397 of CACJIJ010000013.1, read as the reverse complement.
CCGAATCGTGCAAAATACGAAAATATTAGAAAACAAAATATGCATAAAATGGAGCCTATTCCTGTATGCGTAATTCCAAATTAATCAAATAGATTCACAAATCTTTAATTTAAGTATATTTCTTCAGCTATGAGTTTAGATATTTTTTTAACAAATAATCTTACTAACAAAAAAGAAAAATTTATTCCCAAGGATAAAAATAATGTGAGAATGTATGTTTGTGGTCCAACCGTTTATGATGATCCTCATATCGGTAACGCTAGACCAGTAGTTGTATTTGATATTCTTTTTAAAATTTTAAAAAATGAATATCCAAATGTAACTTATGTAAGAAATATTACAGATGTAGATGATAAAATAATAAAATCATCAAAAGAAAATAATGTTTCAATTTCTGAGCTTACTAAAAAAATTACTCAAAGATTTAACGAAGATTGTATTTATTTAAATTGTGAAAAACCAAATCATGAGCCAAAAGCAACTGAGCATATTTCCGAGATGATAGAAATGACCTCTGAGTTAATTAAAAAAGGATTTGCATACGAAAATAATAAGCATGTTTATTTTGAAGTAAAAAAATTTAAAGACTATGGGCAGTTATCAAACAAAAAATTAGATGAGCTGGTTGCAGGATCAAGAATTGAAATAAGTGATAACAAAAAAAATCCTGAAGATTTTGTTCTATGGAAACCATCAGAAACAGATGAGCCTTCATGGGACTCACCTTGGGGAAAAGGAAGACCTGGTTGGCATTTAGAATGTTCAGCAATGTCTAAAAAATATTTAGGAAAAGAATTTGATGTTCATGGAGGAGGTGTTGATTTGTTATTTCCTCATCATGAAAATGAAATAGCTCAATCAAGATGTGCAAATGATAGTAAGGTGTTTGCTAATTATTGGTTGCATAATGCATTTATTACAATGTCCAATGAAAAAATGGCAAAATCACAGGGAAATATTTTAAAAATTAAAGATTTTATAAATAATAAAAGTGGTCAAGTTTTAAGATTAGCTTTGATGAGTGCACATTATCGACAGCCACTTGATTGGAACGACAAGCTTTTAGAGGAATGTGAAAACACAATTAGCAAATGGTATAATGTTTATTTAAACATAGAAACAAAATTTAAAATTTCAGATGAAATTCTTAAACCTCTTCTCGATGATTTAAATACACCCGGCTATATTGCTAATTTACATAAATTATATGATAAAGCATTAAAAGGTTCAGATGAGGATAAAAGACTGTTTATTTCTGCCTGCCATTTTATTGGGTTATTAAATGAAACTAAAGAGGATTGGCTTAAATTTAAGAAAAGTAAGTTATCAATTTCTGAAAATGAGATTTTAATTAAAATTAGTCAGAGAAATGAAGCTAGAGTTAATAAAAATTATGAGGAAGCTGATAAAATAAGAGATGAGTTATTAGACAAAGGTGTTTTAATAGAAGATAAAGATGGTAAAACGGTCTGGAAATTTAAATGAGTAAAGATCGGTTATATATATTTGATACAACTCTCCGTGATGGTGCACAAACTCAAGGTGTTGATTTTTCAATTGATGATAAGGAAAAGATATCATCTTCTCTCGATACTTTAGGTGTTGATTATATTGAGGGAGGATGGCCCGGAGCAAATCCTACAGATACTGAATTTTTTAATAAGAACCATAATTTTAAATCTGCAAAATTAACTGCATTTGGTATGACAAAAAAAACAGAACATAGTGCTGAGAATGATCCAATGCTATCTTCATTAATAAATTCAAAAAGTTCATCCGTGTGTTTATTTGGTAAATCATGGGATTTTCAAGTTGACATTGCTCTTGGTATTTCAAATGATCAAAATCTTTCAAATATAAGTGAAAGTGCAAAACATATAGTTAAATCTGGTAAAGAATTCATGTTTGATGCGGAACATTTCTTTGATGGATTTAAATCAAATCCTGAATATGCAATTTCATGCTTAAAAGCCGCTTATGATAATGGTGCCAGATGGATTATTTTATGTGATACAAATGGTGGAACGCTTCCTCATGAAGTATCTAAAATTGTTAATGAAGTTGTTAAACACATTCCTGGTAAAAATTTGGGAATTCACGCTCATAACGATACCGAAAATGCAGTAGCTAATAGTTTAGTTGCTGTTCAAGCAGGAGTTAGACAAGTTCAGGGTACTTTAAATGGATTAGGAGAGAGATGTGGAAATGCAAATTTAGTTTCACTAATTCCAACATTTTTTTTAAAAAAAGATTTTTATGAAAATTATGAACTAAACATTAAACGCGAAAATTTAAAAAAATTAACTCAATGCTCAAGATTATTGGACGAACTTTTAAATAGAAAACCAAACAAACATCTTCCTTATGTGGGTGCTTCTGCTTTTTCACATAAAGGTGGTATGCATGTCTCTGCTGTACAAAAAAATCCAAAAACTTACGAACATGTCAACCCAGAGGAAGTTGGAAATTCAAGAAATATAGTTGTTTCAGATCAGTCTGGTCAATCAAACATAATGTCTAGATTAAACCTTATAGGAATAAATGTTAAAAAAAGTGACCCAAAAATTAAAAAACTATTAGATGAAGTAAAAGATCGAGAATTTATAGGTTATAGTTATGATGGAGCTGATGCATCATTTGAATTATTAGCCCGAAGATTAATGGGGGAGATACCAAGATATATTTCTATTAATGAATATGATGTTTCTGTTAAGAAAGATAACTCAGGAGAAATTGTTTCATATGCTAAAGCTCAACTAGAAGTAGATGGAAATAAAATTTTGTGCGAAGGACAAGGAAACGGACCTGTTAATGCTTTGGATAATGCAATTAGAAAGAATGTTAATAAGCTTGCTAAATATTCAGAATATTTAAAAGATTTAAGACTTGTTGATTACAAAGTAAGAATTTTAAACACTGGCACAGAAGCTGTAACAAGAGTTAGCATTGAAAGCACAGATTCGAAGGGTGTTCATTGGTTTACAATTGGAGTATCACCAAATATCATTGATGCATCTTTCAAAGCTTTAGTGGATAGTTTAGATTACAAATTATTCAAAGATAAAGCCCCTGGAAGTTTGTAAGAATGAAAGTTAAAAAATTTTCAAAAAAACCATTAGATATTGAGACAAGAATCGGAGCTAAACCAATAGTTTGTTATCCGAATACAAATATAGAGGAAAAAAATTTAAGTATATTGCACTCTGCAAGAGAACACTTGATTAAAAAAGATGAAGTTATAATCCCTCCTAGAGACGCAAAAACGTTCGAGGTTAAATTTGGTGAGTTTTTTAGAATTGAAAGTTTAGATGGTCCACAAGTAGGTGATTTAAACTTATTTAATTCAAATAATTTAGAGGAAAAATTTTATTCAGGAAAAACAAGGGCTCTATATGGAACTCATCTTTCTGTGGGAGATAAAATGTTTAGTAGTTTTCCATACCTTAGATCTTTAGCGACAATAACTTGGGATACTCTAGATTGGTATGATTATGACAAAGATGGAGGATCAGTTCATGATGTTATTGGCACAAGATGCGATCCTTATACTTCAAAACTTTTGAGTAATAATGATTATCACTATTGTTGTCACTCAAATTTAACGAGAGCTTTAGTCAGAGAAAAAAATATTAAATTAGATCATGCGGAAAAAATAGTTCATGATGTATTAAATGTATTTATGTTAACTGGCTTTACGAATGATACTAAACAATATTTTATGAAAGCAAGTCCAGTTAGACCAGGTGACTATTTAGAATTTTTTGCCGAAACAGATTTATTAGGTGCTCTTTCAGCTTGTCCAGGTGGTGATTGTGGATCTGAACATTCATCTGATGTAGCAAAATGTTTTCCTTTAAAAGTCTCTATTTGGACAGTAGATACTCAATATTTAAATGAAATTAAACCTTCAGCTATTTCAAATTATAACAGAAATCATGGCATTGATTAATGTCTATTAATAATATTTCATTCATTTTACACAAACCTCAACTTTCTGAAAATATTGGAGCGTGCGCAAGAGGAATAAAAAATTTTAATTTTAATAAACTTATTATTGTTGATCCCAAACCAATATTTCCAAATGATAAAATTTTAGCAACTTCTGTAGGAGCAAAAAATATAATTTATAAAGCAAAGAATTTTGAAAATTTAGAAAAATCTTTAAAGAATGTTGATATTTTAATTGCAACATCCGCACGATTTAGAAATAAAAATATTAAACATATTCAATTAGAAGATTTAAAAAAAATAAATTATAAAAAGAAAGTAGGTTTCTTATTTGGATCAGAAGCATCTGGTTTGTCAAATAACGAAATAAGTTATGCAAATTATACTCTTCAGATTCCAACAAATCCTGATTTTAAATCGTTAAATCTATCTCACAGCTTAATAATAATTGCACAATATTTATCTAGCATAATTAACTCAAAAGCATCTTCTTATAATAAATCAAATAAAGTTAAATCAGCCTCTAAAAAAGATATAGTTACTATGGCTAATCTTTGTGTAAAGAATCTTGAGGAAATTAATTTCTTTAAAACAAAAGAGAAGAAGCCGATTATGCTTGAAAACTTGAGAAATATTTTTTATAGGATGGAATTATCAACCAAAGAAATACGTATTTTATCAGGTGTATTTGCAAGTTTAGGTAAAAAACGTTGATTGACAAAATTAAGAGTAAGTTTATAAAGCCCTCTATTAAATGACAAAAAGATTAAACTCTAAACATAAAGTAGATAGAAGATTAAAGGTAAACTTATGGGGCAGACCCAAAAGCCCTTTTAATACACGAGCTTATGGACCAGGCCAACACGGTCAAACCAAAACATCTAAGCCATCTGATTATGGAATTCAGCTTCAAGCAAAACAAAAATTAAAAGCATATTATGGAAATATAAATGAGAGACAATTTAGAAATATATACAAAAAAGCAGTGATGCTTAGAGGTGACACTGGAGAAAATCTAATCGGTCTTCTTGAAAGAAGATTAGATGCTGTAATCTATAGAGCAAAACTCGCAACAACAATTTTTTCTGCAAGACAATTAATCAATCACGGTCATGTAAAAGTAAATGGTAAAAAAGTGAATATTGGAAGCTATTTAGTTAGAGAAGAAGATACAATTGAGATAAGAGATAAATCTAAACAACTTGCAATTATTGATATTGCGCTTGCTAACAAAGAAAGGGAAACTCCTGAATATATTCAAATGGATGAAAAAAATAAAAAACTTAAGTTTGTTAGAGTTCCTAAGTTTGAAGAAGTTCCATATCCAATTATTATGGAACCTAATTTAGTAATTGAATATTATTCTAGATAATTAAATCTTAGCTTTAAAATTTATATTTTTGCTTTCAAAAAGTTTTGCTAACTCGCCACTTTCGAACATTTCCTTAACTATATCACATCCACCAATAAATTCATTTTTGACGTAAAGTTGAGGTATAGTTGGCCAATCACTAAAAACTTTAATACCTTCTCTTAAATTTTGATTTTCTAAAACGTTTACACCTTTGAAGTTTACTTCAAGAACTTTTAATATATTTGAAGTAGCCATTGAAAATCCACATTGTGGTGCGTCAGGCGTACCTTTCATAAATAAACAAACTTCGTTGTTTTCAATTTCATTTTTAATTAAATCATTTGTTTGTTGATCCATTTTAACTCTCCTTTGTTTTAATTGCTAATGCATGCAGTTCATTGCCCATTCTACCTTTTAATGAGTTGTAAACCATTTTATGTTGCTCAATTTTACTTTTTCCAGAAAATTGAGACGAGGTAACCGTAGCTGAATAATGATTTCCATCACCTGCCAGATCTTGTATTTCAACAATTGCATCTGGCATTGCCTCTTTTATAAAACTTTCAATTTCTTTTAAATCCATCGCCATTATTTACTCATATATTTTGTAAGCCAACTTTTATTCGAAGTTGATAATTCGTCAATTGTAACCTTTGTCTTATCATTAATATATAGTTCATTTTCGATAATTGCGCCAAGTTCATCAAAATGTACTGCATTTTTATTCAATATATCAGCTACTTTTTTAAAATCTTTTTTGTTAATTTCTATAATATATCTACCTTGATCTTCTGCAAAAAAGTATTCTATTTCGTTAATTAAATATTTAGGTTTTTTAATATTAATTCCCTTTTTTCCTTTAATACACATTTTCGCTACTGCAGTAATTATGCCACCTAACGAAACATCATGTGCACTTTTAATTAAATTATTGTCAATCAATTTCAGTAATGTTTCTCCATTATTTTTTTCATTAAATAAGTTTACTTCAGGTGGAGGTCCATTTTTCTCATCTAAAATATTTCTTGCAAATAAACTTTGATCAATATGTCCCTCAGTTTTTCCAATAACCAATACTAAACTGTCAACTTCTTTAAACTCCATAGTGATCATATTCTTGTAATTTTTGATTAACCCAACTCCACCAATTGCAGGTGTAGGTTTTATACCTTCATCTTTTGTTTGGTTATAGAAAGATACATTTCCAGAAACAACAGGGAACTTCAGGTATTCACTTGCTTCACCTATACCTTGAACACATTCAACAAACTCACCCATATTTTCTTCATTTTCAGGACTTCCAAAATTTAAACAGTTAGTGATAGCAATTGGTTTAGCACCAACAGAAATAAGATTTCTGAAACTTTCACAAACTACTTGTTTTCCGCCAGTTAAAGGATGTGACCAACAATAAACTGCAGAAGAATCTACTGAAGCTGCAACCGCTTTGTCTGTTCCATGAATTTTTACAACACCTGCGTCTCCTCCAGGTTTTTGTATTGTATCTCCCATGACGGTATGATCATATTGTTGCCAAATCCATTCTTTACTGCATACATTTGGGTTTGCTAAAATTTTTTTCAATACATCAATTATTTTTAAATGCTTAGTATCTTCTTTTTTAATTTTATTTTTTTTAGGAAGTTTTGCTTTTTTCCATTTACGATCATACATAGGAGAGTTTTCAACCAATGTATTGACTGGAATGTCTGCAACTTTTTCTTCATCAAAATAAAGTTCTATTTTTTTTGACTTAGTAGTTTTTCCAATTACTGCGAAATCTAAGTTCCATTTATCAAATATTTTTTTTGCTTGTTCTTCTTTGCCATTTTCTAAAACAATCAACATTCTTTCTTGGCTCTCCGAGAGCATTATTTCATAAGGTGACATCTTGGCTTCTCTACAAGGTACTTTATTTAAATTAATTTCTATTCCAAGGTTTCCTTTTGAGGCCATTTCTATGCTTGATGAGGTTAATCCTGCAGCACCCATATCTTGAATAGCTATAATTGAATCTCCAGCCATCAACTCTAAACAAGCTTCAAGTAAAAGTTTTTCTGTAAACGGATCTCCAACCTGAACTGTTGGTTTCTTTTCTTCGATTTTTTCATCAAAACTAGCTGAAGCCATACTTGCCCCATGTATACCGTCTCTTCCAGTTTTAGATCCCACATAAATAACTGGTTTATTTAATCCTGCAGCTTTGGAATAAAAAATCTTATCTTTTTTAACCAATCCTAATGTCATTGCGTTAACTAAAATATTTCCATTATAGGAGCTATCAAAACTTGTTTGACCAGCGATTGTTGGAACACCCATACAGTTTCCGTAACCACCTATTCCGTGAACTACACCTCTTAATAAATTTTTGGTTTTTTTATGTTGTGGTGATCCAAAGTGTATTGAGTTTAAGTTAGCTATTGGTCTTGCACCCATTGTAAATACATCTCGCATTATTCCTCCAACACCGGTCGCAGCACCTTGATATGGTTCAATGAACGAAGGGTGATTGTGACTTTCTATTTTAAATACTAGTGCATCATTATCCTCAATATCGATAACACCAGCATTTTCTCCAGGACCTTGAATGACTTTCTTACCTTTAGTGGGTAGTTTTTTTAAATGTAATCTTGATGATTTATAGGAGCAATGTTCATTCCACATTGCAGAAAAAATTCCCAGTTCTGTAATATTAGGAGTTCTTTTTAATAGTTCACAAATTTTGTCATATTCGTCTTTCTTTAAACCATGATCAATAGCTATTTTTTCGTTTACAATCATTTTAAATTGTTAATTAAATTTTTAAAAAATAATGATCCATCTTCACCAGAAAGAGAGATATCGATCATTCTTTCTGGGTGTGGCATCATTCCTAGGACATTTTTTTCTTTATTAAAAATACCAGCAATATTTTTAATAGATCCATTAGGATTAAATTGGTCTTCAATTTTTCCATTTTCATCACAATAGTTAATAGCTATTTGATTATTATCTTCAATTTCTTTTAATTGATCATTAGTACAAAAATAATTTCCTTCATTATGAGCTATATGAAATTTTAAAACTTCAATGTTTATATTCTTGAAATATTTATTTTGTTTATCATTAATTTTTACAAAAATATTTTTACATATAAATTCTAAATATTTATTTCTAAGCAAAACACCAGGAACTAAACCAGTTTCTACTAATATTTGAAATCCATTACAGACACCCATAACCATACCACCTGAATTTGCAAAATTAATTACTGACTGCATTATTTTTGATTTAGATGCCATACTTCCACATCTCAAGTAATCACCATATGAAAACCCACCTGGCAATACAACTAAATCACTTTTTGGTAATTCGGCATCAGCATGCCAAACCATCTTATTTTTAAATCCAAATTTCTTTAAAGCAACATCCATGTCTCTATCACAATTTGACCCAGGAAAAGTAATAACTGCAGATTTCATTAATTACTTTGGATCAATAATTTTATAATTTTCAATTACAAGATTTGCCAAAAGTTTTTTACACATTTCTTCAACTTTTGCTTTTGCTTTGTCGTTATCAGTTTCTTTAGTGTCTATTTCAAAATATTTACCTTGTCTAATTTCATTAACATCGTCAAAACCCATTCCATCCAATGTTTGATGAATAACTTTTCCTTGTGGATCAAGAACATCTTTTTTTAAAGTTATAATTACTGAAATTTTCATTTTTTCTTCTGTTTAACTGAGGATAATTTAGTTACATTTACTGCTGTAACATTTGATTGTTCATGGAGTATACCTAATCTTTTAGCAACCTCAGTATAAGCAGGAATTAAATCACCTAGATCTTTTCTAAATCGATCTTTATCTAATTTTTTTTCTGTAATACTGTCCCATAATCTGCATGTGTCAGGACTAATTTCATCAGCTAAAATAACTTCATTTCTTCCATCAATTTTAATTCTTCCAAATTCTAATTTAAAATCGATAAGTTTAATTCCAACACCTCTAAACATCCCAATCATAAAATCATTAATTCTTAGAATTATTTTTTTAACTTTATCTATTTCTGTCTTTGACGCCCAATCAAATGCTAAAATATGCTCTTCAGATA
>CACJIJ010000012.1 GCA_902593445.1 uncultured Pelagibacteraceae bacterium | reverse complement strand
AGTCATTTGTTTTAAGCTTCTAAATAATGAGGAAATTAAAAAATTAAAAAAATTATTAAAAGGTATTAAATATACTGAATTCGTAGATCCTCATGTTAGTAATGATTGGGATTTTGGAAGCTACAAAAGAGTGGCAAAAACCTTTTATGATCAAGATATACTTTTTTTAAATAGCCATTCTTATCCTGTTTGCAATGATTGGTTGAAAAAGTTATTTTTTTATAAAACTAAAAAAACTGTAATTACCCCAACAGCTTCATATGAAAGCATAGTCGATTCAATAAAACTAAAAAATAAATTTCATAAAATAGTCAGATATTTAATCAGAAAATATAGATTTACTAAAAATTTTGATCAATTTCCTAATCCCCATATTCATACATCAAGTTTTTTGATAAATTCAAAAATTTTTTACAATTATGTTAAAGATAAAAAATTGAGGAATAAAGAAGATACACTCAGAATTGAGAGTGGTAAAAAAAGCTTAACTAAATATCTTAAAAAAAAGAATATCAAAATTTATGTTGTAAACAGTGATGGAAATAAATTTGCTGAAGATAAATGGATGTATAGTGAAACATACCATTTTATTAAAAAGAATAAAACAATAATATCTGATAAACATACAAGAAAGTATGTGAAATTAAATTCTGCAGAAAGAAAAAAAAAACGCTTTATTGTATGGGGTAATTATATTTAAATTAAAATTAAATTTTAATTTTATTTAATGCATTATTTTTAAAAATATTTGCTTCTTTAATATATCTTCTTACCATTTGAGTTGTTTTGTGTCCTGTCATAGCCATTATACTTCTTTCGTCAGCACCAGATTCCGCTGCTACTGTTGCAAAACCTGATCTTAAACTATGACCAGCAAAATTTTTATTTTCGATACCTGCTAAATTTAAATACTCTTTGATTAGCAAAACGACAGATTGGTCAGACAATCTTTTATCAGTTAAACTTGTTCCTTTAGCAAATCTTCTGAAGATAGAACCAGATTTGATGTTAGAAATTTGTAACCATTTTTTAAGATTAACTATTGGACAATAGTTTTCATTTGAAAAGTAGGGTAGTCCTTTTATCATTCCTTCCCCAATTTGATCTGTTTTCGATTTTTTTAAAGTAATTTTGACACCCTCAGGGAGGAATTCTAGATCTTCATAATCAATTGAAACAAGTTCAGATCTTCTGAAACCTCCTCCAAAGCCTACTAGAATAATTGATTTATCTCTAAATTTTTTTATATCATCAATTTTTTGATCATCTATTACATTAATTATTGATTTTAAATGATTGATTAAAATAGGTTTTTTGCCTTTTTGAATACTTCCTTTAACCCTTCTTATCCCCATTAAATTTTCCACTATAACTGGATGTTTTGTATCTAAATAATGACCTTTTAGCTTGTGAACCATACTTATTGATACCAACCTTCTTCTCAATGTACTTATTTTTGAGTTTTTAGAGAGATGAGTAAGGTATAATGAGACTATTTTTGGTTCTGTTGGTAATGAATTTAAACTATGCTTTGCGCAAAATGTGCCAAAATCTTTAAAGTCAGATTTATAGGCTCTTAAAGTATTATTTGCTTTTGAATTTTTAAGGTTATTTAAAGTTGCCTCGTGAAGCAATTTTAAGTCTGTAGTAAGCTCATTCATATTATTACTATTGATAACAATTAATTATCGTTAGTAATATATCAAGTATTTTATAATGTCAAATAAAATAATTTATTAATTTAAAGGACAATTAATGGCATTGTGACATCAACAAGTATGAAATATTATTTAAATATGGGCATAGACGGAGTAATTGAACCGATATATTTCTTAATAACATCTTTTGGTTTTGCAATATTGAGTTTTATTAATTATAGAAAATCTGGAAAAACACTAGAAACTATTTATCTTTCAATTTTAACTGTTTTCTTTATTGTCTGTTTCATTATTTTAAATTTTTATTGATGAAAGGTACTAAATTTCAATTAAAAGTCTGGAATTATCTTAAAACTATACCAAAAGGTACTGTTAAAACCTATAAACAGATAGCAATAGCTATAAAAAGCCCTAAATCAGCACGTGCTGTAGCTAATGCATGTGGAAAAAACCCTTATGCCCCCAAAGTACCATGTCATAGAGTAATTCGGTCCGATGGAGGTCTTGGTGGGTACTCAGGGAGAGGTGGAATTAAGACAAAGCTGCGTTTATTGAGATCTGAAAAAGTTGATATTTAATGGCTTTGTTGGGCTATTTTATGCTCAAAAACACAAGTAAAATCAATGTTTTTTCAATATTTAAGCGTATTTTAGTATGAATAGTGTTATGCAGCCTTCAGTTGTACTATATATCGAGATATAACAAAATAAAGCACCTCTATGGCCTTTTAAAACACATATTCTATAACTGCATTGCTCTACTTTTCAATGATGACAAGGCTTATTTTAGCGTCTAATTTCAAAGAATTTTTAAGAATTTTTGTTCCCCTACCCACATTGTTTAATAAGAATTTTGAATTTTTTGTATAATTAGCTTAAAAAACGATTGGTATTAAACACTTTTAAGTATTATGTTTTATTTTCTTTATTAATATTGCTATTTTTACCTTTATGTATTTAAAATCATAGTTATTAATTGAATAATATGTATTAATTTATCTATTTATTAAATACAAAAAAAACATAATAATTACAGTAGTTTAATTATATATATTAATGTATTGGATTATATATTAGTAACTATTTATTTACTATTAATTAGAACGATTAAGATAATATTCTCTTCTTGAAATATATAAACCACTGAGAACAATGATAAATAAACCTAAATAAGTCCAGTTATCAGGCAATTCATGAAAGAAATAGAAACTAATTAGTATATTGGTAATTATCTCTGTATAGCCCAATGGAGCTAATTTAGAGGCATCAGCGTATTTGAGCGATAATATGAGGAAAAGATGCGCTACAGAGGCTATAAGGCCGATTAAAGCCATTAAAATCCACTGATTTGACGTAGGATTAACCCAAACTGAAGGCATAAATAGGCTAATTATTATAGTTCCTATTAAACCTGATAGTAAAAGGGTTAAAAGAGGATTATCAGAGGTACTGAGCTTCCTCGTGATAATAAGATAAAACCCATAGCAAATTCCATTACCTAAAGCAGCCATGGTAGCTAAATTAAGTTCTATAAAGCCAGGCCTGATTACAATTAAAGTTCCAATAAATCCTAATGATACAGCAGTCCACCTCTTCACCCCTACTTTCTCATTTAAAAAAAATGGAGATAAGGCTGTAACACAAATTGGAGCAACAAAAGCTAAGGTTAAGGCTTTAGGAAGTGAAATTTCCGATATTGCATAAAAGAATAAATAAGTAGAAAAAACAAAAATTAATCCTCTAATTAATTGAAGGGCTGGTTTTTTCGTCCAAACTAATGAATGTCTATAAAAGATGAGCATTAGGGATAATGTAAATACTACAGTAAAAAAATATCTTGCCCACGTTATCTGTAAAACATCCATAGATGAACTTAAATATTTAGCAAAAGCATCCATTACAGGAACAATCATCCATGCAGAAGCATTCAAAATTATAGCCTTCATTGTGTAAAGGATATCTCTAATTAGAAAAATTTTAAAGCAAAGAATAAGGTGATTGGGATAGTTACTATAGACATTAATGTAGATACAACAATTGTACTTGAAATATTATCTACTATTTCTTTTGGTGAATACATGGATGCAATTAAATAGCACAAAATAGCACTAGGCATGGAAGATTGTATTAAAACAACACCAGCTGCAACACCAGAAAGATTAAAAAATTTTATAACTATAAATCCAATTATAGGTCCTAATATAACTCTACCAATTGAGGTAATTATTGCATCTTTAAATGAAAATACTTTCATTTGTGTCAACGCTATACCTAGAGACATTAAAATCATGACTATCATTCCATATGCAAGAAGCATAACTGTATTTATGACAAATTGAGGAACAGGATGTTCGAAATATAGGAAAAGAACAGTGATTATTATGGCATAAAATGCGGGACTTTTTAATATTGTTTGAAAATCAAAAGATCTTTTTGCAAGAAAAATATTCAAAGTGAAATGAAGCATAACAACTAACGATGAGATAGCTGCCGCAATACCCATTCCAAATTCACCATAAGCAAATAAACAAATAGGAATACCCATATTTCCAGTATTTGGTAAAAAGAAGGTAGGCAATTCTCTTATATAATCTTTCTTCATAACACTTAGAAAAATTAAACCTACAATTCCAAATGATGTAAGAAGAATAATGGCGTAAATAAAAAATTGACTAAATACATCGAAAGATACGCCACCTGCAGTAAGAGCAAAAATAATTAAAGCAGGTGTGCCAAAATTACCTGAATATGTTGTAATAAAAGAAGTATCAATAGTTGGATTTTTTTTACCTAAAAAAAAACCTATACCAACAATAAAAAATACAGGAAATAAAACTTCAAAAAGTTTTAAATAAATATCCATTATCCAAGTAATCTAATTAATGTTGGTGTTTTTAATATATTTTTATTTTTATTAAAAATTGACAAACAATTATGACAATTAATTTCAGATGTTTTATGTGTAATAATAACAATTGTCGCTTTATTATTTCTCTTGTCGGGTGTTTGGATTAATCTTTTAACTGAAATTTTGTATTTAGCTAAACGGTTGGTAATTTGAGAAAGTACACCTGGTCTATCCTTAACTTCGAACCTTATATACAACGAATTTACATAATTATTTACATTATACGGTTTTAAAGATTTAAGCTTAGAAACAGTTACGCCGAATGGTTTTTTGATATTACCTCTCAAAATTGACAACAAATCGGAAAGCAATGATGAAGAGGTAGGGCCTGGTCCGGCACCCTCGCCTTGCAACACACTTTCTCCAACTGGTTTTCCTTGAAGAATTACTGCATTCATTACACCATTTACATTACCAATGTATGATTTTTTACTCACTAAACATGGATGAACAGTTTCAAATAACTGACCATTCTTTAATTCAGAAATACCCAATAGTTTAATTCTTAAATCTAATTGGTTAGCTATATCAATATCTTTTAACTCAATTTTTTCTATTCCCTCCATTAAACATTTGTATTTTGAAATTTTACTATTAAAGGCTAATGCAGACAAAATTCTTACTTTAGCAAATGCGTCAAATCCATTTAAATCTAGTTTAGGATTACCAGGTTCTGCAAATCCAAGTGTTTGAGCTTTTTTTAAAACATTTACAAAACTTTCGTTTGAATTTTCCATTTCAGATAAAATATAGTTTGATGTTCCATTCAATATTCCATAAACTTTTGAAATTTTATTTGTTGCTAGACCTTCTTTAATAGATCTTAATATTGGAATACCACCAGCAACAGATGCTTCAAATTCTAAATTAACTTTATTTTTTTCTGCAAGTTTTGCTAATAAGATACCATGTTTAGAAATTAAAGCTTTGTTAGGTGTAATTACATGAATTTTATTTTTTAATGCGATTTCAACAACTTTTTTTGAAATACCATCTGACAAACCTATAGCTTCAAATAATATATCAATTCTATTTTTCTTAAAAATTTCTAAAGGATTTTTATAAAATATTTTTTTATTAATTTTGAATTTTCTTTTTTTATTAATATTTCTAGCAGATACAGCAACTACGTTAATTTTCTTGCCTGTTTTAAGTTCAATATCTTTCTTTTTGATATTTAATTCATTTAGTAAATAATTACCTACCTGGCCGAGTCCCACTACAGCTATATTTATTAATTTATTCATTTAGTTATATCTGGATATTTACTTTTTTTTGTATAGTCATCTATATAAATCTGATATTCTTCTAATGTCATTGACGTTATATCGTCTGTCTTTTTCAATATTTCATTTAATTTTTTTTGATTAGTTTTACTTTCAATAGAATTTTCTGTCCAATACTGAGAATCTTTATTTAAAGAACAATTGACCAACATTAACGAAAAAAAAAATATTAAAAAAATTCTCATTTTAGTCCAGTCTGTTCAGGAAAATTAAATTTATTATTTAAATTTTGCACGGCTTGGCCTGCACCACCTTTAATTAAATTATCAATAGCAGAAAGAATTATTATTTTATTACTATATTTAGATTTGCATACTGAAATATAGCAATTATTTGTATTTATTACGTCATTAGTACTTAATAAAGAGTCAGACTTTAATATTTTTACAAATTTTTCTTTTTTATAAAAATTAGCTAACGTATTTAGTACTTTTGATTGTGTAATATTATTTTCTAAGTCAACATATATAGTACTCAGAATACCCTTAAACATTGGTGACAAGTGAGGAGTAAAACTAAATTGAAATTTTTTCTTAGTAAATTTTCTTAACATTTGATCTATCTCAGAATTATGACGATGAAAGCCAACACCGTATGCACTCAAAGACTCATATAGATTTTTATCTTTATATTTTTTATGAACTCCTCTACCAGCACCTGAATATCCAGATTTTGAATCGATTATTATATTATTAAATTTAATTAAATTTTTCTTAAATAAAGGAAAAAGAGGTAGCAATATTGATGTTGGATAACATCCTGGGCATGAAATAATATTATATTTATTAATCTCTTTTCTATTTATTTCAGGTAGTAAATAAATACTTTTTTTAATTAAATTTGTTGCTCGATGTTTTTGTCTATACCACTTTAAATAATCAGAAGCTTTTTCTAATCTAAAATCTGCAGCAAGATCTATCAATGTATGATTTTTGCCTACATGCTTAGATATATCTTGTGCTTCACCATTTGGAAGTGCTGTAAAAACTATATCAACATCTTTTATTAATTTTTTGTTAAATTTTAAAATTTTTGGTAATTTATATTTAGATAAAGATTTATCATAAAATTTAATGCTTTTACCGACAGAAGAATTTCCACAAAGATATTTAATATTAATATGTTTGTGTTTAACTAATAATTTAATTAATTGAACACCAATATATCCAGTTGATCCAGCTACTAATGCATTAAGCTTAGGCATTTCTTATTATAACAGTTAAAAATTAAAAAAAAATTATCTTTTAGAGAATTGGAAGCTTCTTCTAGCTTTTCTTCTACCAGGTTTTTTTCTTTCAACTGCTCTTGAGTCTCTGGTAGTAAGTTTCTCTGTTTTTAAGGTGGTTTTTAAATTTTCATCAAATAACACTAAAGCTTTTGAAATTCCATGGACCATAGCTCCCGCTTGACCTGTAGGTCCTCCACCCTTTACACTACATCTTACATCGTAGTCTGTGGCTTGATTTATAATTTCAAAAGGTCTCGTAATTTGCATTTTATGAGTTTCGTCAGCAAAATAATCACTAAATAATTTACCATTTACATAAATTTTACCAGAACCTTTTTTTAACCAAACTTTTGCTATCGATGTTTTTCTTCTACCAGTAGCATATTTGCTATCTTTAAAATCTAATTTTAATTTTGGAGTTTTTGTAGTTGATTGAGTATTTTCCATCTTAGTTTCTAGCTATATTTTTACTATTTAATTTGTCTAATTCAATAACAGTCGGATTTTGTGCAGAATGTGGATGGTCGTTACCAGCATATATTTTTAGTTTTGTTAATTGTTTTCTACCCAGCACTCCACCTGGCAACATTCTTTTAACAGCCATTTTTAAAGTTTCCCCAGGTTTTTTATTATGAAGTTTTTCTGGTGTAGTAACTTTTATTCCTCCAGGATGTCCTGTATGTCTATAATATTTTTTATCTTGAAATTTTTTACCTGTAAATTTTGCTTGTTCAATATTTTTAACAACAACAAAATCACCATCATCCATATGAGGTGTATATGTAGTTTTATTCTTTCCTCTTATGATATTTGATACAACTGTTGCTAATCTTCCTACAACAGCATTTTTAGCATCAATTTCGTACCAAGATGATGTTACATGATCTTTTTTTACAAATTTTGTCATTGTGCGAGGATTAATACTATTAAATAATTCAAAGTCAATTTTATATTTACCTTGCAAAATGGTGCTATTCTGCTAAAAGTTAATAGCCGATTTGATCCTATTGCGGGCTTATAACTGCTAAAATGGAAATTTCATAAAATTAATAAAATCGGTAGGCATTTGAACTATATTGTGCGCCTAACATAATGTTGAAGCACTAAAAAAGGAGTAAAATGACTAAAAAAAGAAATAACCCTGAAACTATAGCTATACACGGTGGTGATTATAGAAGCGATCCAGCAACGAACGCTGTGGCTGTTCCAATTTATAGAACAACATCATATCAATTTAACAACACAGAACACGCTGCTAACCTTTTCGCTCTTAAAGAGTTTGGTAATATTTATACAAGGATAATGAACCCAACAAATGATGTGTTGGAAAAAAGAGTAGCTGCACTTGAAGGAGGACTTGCGTGTTTAACTGTATCCTCAGGACAAACAGCCTCAACTTTTGCTATACTAAATGTTGCTCAAGCAGGTGATAATATAGTTAGTTCAACAGATCTTTATGGTGGAACTGTATCTTTATTCACACATACTCTTAGTAAACTTGGTATAGAAATTAGATATGCAGATCCAAGTAATCCTGAAAATTTTGAAAAGTTAATAGATGATAAAACTAGAGCTTTTTATGGTGAAACTTTACCAAATCCATATTTAAGAGTTTTTCCAATAAAGGAAGTTTCTGACATTGGAAAAAAATATAATATACCTTTAATAATGGACAACACTGCATCCCCTGTTATTTGTAAACCAATAGAACATGGTGCTGCTGTAGTAATTCATTCACTAACAAAATACATAGGTGGGCATGGCACAGCAGTAGCAGGAAGTATTGTTGATAGTGGTAATTTTGATTGGACAGCAGATCCTAAAAGGCAACCATTGTTTAACGAACCAGATGCGAGTTATGGCGGTGTAATTTGGGGAAAAGCAGTACCAGAATTAACTGGTGCTAATGTTCCTTTTGCTGTTAGAGCAAGAGTTTGTTTATTAAGAGATTTAGGATCGGCTTTGGCACCAGATAACGCCTTTGCAATAATTCAAGGTCTTGAAACAGTAGCATTAAGAATGAGACAGCATTGCGCTAATGCTGAATATGTTGTTGATTTTCTTAAAAAACATAAAGAAGTAACAAAAGTTATTTATTCGACAGAACACGATAAACCTATCGCTGATAGAGCAAAAAAATATCTCAAAGGTGGAAATGGACCAATGATTGGTATCGAGCTTAAGGGTGGAATTGAGGCTGGTAAAAAATTTATCGAGTCTTTAAAAATGTTCTATCACGTTGCTAATATAGGTGATGCTAGAAGTTTAGCAATTCATCCAGCAAGTACAACTCATAGTCAATTAAATGAGAAAGAACTAGCTGCTTCAGGTGTTACCCAAAGTTATGTAAGACTTTGTATCGGTATTGAACACATTGATGATATTATTGAGGATCTAGATCAAGCATTGAATAAATCCTCAAAGGGTAATTTAAAAGCTGTCAGCTAATTTGTGGTTATAATATCTACGAATAGAGACTAATAAATGGACTCTTTATATTCTACAATATAAAGAAAATACAAGGTTGAAAGTATTATTAAAATAGAATTTATCTGGTGTAAAGATGCATAAAGCATTTTAACTCCAGATAAAATTGTAAGAACTCCCAAAAATATTTGAAACAATAAAACAATTCCAATGATAAAAATTGGGGTTCTTAAATTTATATTTCCGTTTTTTAAAACAAAATAAAGTATGTAAAAATATATTATCACAATTAAATATGCTAAATTTCTATGAATAAATTGAACTAGTGATTGATCATCAAATACTGCAAGATTAAAAAAATCAGTGATGACACTGTCATCAGGAAAATATGATGAGCCCATAAGAGGCCAGGTATTATATATTTTTCCTGCATCCATCCCAGACACAAAAGCTCCAATTATTAATTGTAAAAATAATAATAAAAGAAAGAATTTAACTGAGTTAAATTTAATATTAATTTGATTAATTTTTATATCAGTTAGATTTAAATATTTCCAAAAAACTATAGATAAAATAATAAAAGCTGTAACTAAATGTAATGATAATCTATAATGACTAACATCAACTCTATCAACCAATCCACTTGAAACCATATACCATCCGATAAATCCTTGAAAACACACTAGGAAAAAAATAATTGAATATTTTCTTAAAATCCAAAAACCATTTTTAATTGTAAAAAAGATCATTGGAAAAAGAACAGTTAGACCAATTAATCTTCCCAATTGACGATGCGCCCATTCCCACCAAAAAATAATTTTAAATTCATTTAAAGTCATATTAAAATTTTGCTCTTTAAATTCAGGTATTGTTTTATAAAGATCAAAATATTCTATCCATTTATCATTTGTTGAAGGGGGTAATGAGCCAATAAAAAGTTCCCAACTAGTAATAGATAGTCCAGAGTCTGTTAATCTAGTTAGACCCCCTACTAAAATAATAAGCACGATCATCACTAATAAGGTGATCATCCATATTTTTAATTGAGAATTTAGAGAATAATTCTGACTATACATCATTAAATAAATATAATAATTATTAATTAAACCAATAAATTAAATGTCGCCTAAAAACAAAAAAAAATTAGAAATAATAAGATCTAAATTGGATAAGTTAGATAATAAGTTATTATCTTTAATTAAATATAGAACAAATCTTGTAAAAGAAGTTTTAAAGCTCAAAGAATTTAAGAAAGAAATAGTAGATAAAAAACGTATCAATTATATACTTAAAAAAATTCACTCAAAATCTAAAAAACTAAAGATTGATCCTAAAATTACTAATCGTATATGGAAAAATATGATTTTGTCTTATATCGATTACGAAAAGAGAAACTTTAAAAAAAAATAATTACTTACTGTGTGGTGGAAGCTTTTTTTCCACAAACATTTCGTGTTTTCTAGTATCCGGATTATATTTCTTTGCTGAAAGTTTAACTTTGGCTTTCTCACCTCCAGCAGGTTTTTTTACATAATAGAAGTAAGGGCTATCAGGTTTAGCCTCTGGAACCATTCTTACTTTAACGTGTGTTTTTTTTGCCATTTTTTAATTCTTTTAATTTATTAGAAATTTTTTGTAACTTATTTCTTAAATTTTCAGTCCTTATAGATTTATCTGCAATTTCGTCAAGCTTTAAAGAATCATCATTATTTAATATTTTTTTTACACCCTTTATTGTCATACCTTGATCTTTAAGTAAGAATTTAACTTTTTTAAGAAGATTTATTGTTTTTTCATCATAATATCTTCTATTAGAATTTAATATCTTTGGTTTAATTTGTTTAAATTGAGTTTCCCAAAATCTAATTACATGTGTCGGTAAAGCTCCTTTATCATTTGATTTAAGATTTAATATTTTAGCTACTTCACCAATAGTTTTGTAAGCACTATTTGATTTATCCATTATCCTTTAAATTAACAAATTCTTTAAATTCCTTTGATGGCTTAAACAATACGACATCTCTGCTTGAAATTACTTTTTTTTCTTTAGTTTTTGGGTTTCTACCAATCCTAGATTTTTTTTGTCTAATAGAAAAAGTTCCAAATTTAGATAATTTTAATTTTTTTTCGTTTTTGATGTTAGTAACTATAGTTGATAAAAAATCCTCAATTAAATTTTCTGATATTTGTTTTGAAAAACCAAGCTGCATATAAACCAAATTAACTAAGTCTTTTTTAGTTAAATTAATTCTCATATTAAATATTTTGCTTAATCTTTTCTATCAAATTACCTTTTACAATTCTATGACAAACATCTAAAGAGTTTGAAAAGCCAATATAGTCAGTTCCACCATGACTTTTAACAACTGGAGAATCTAAACCAATAAAAATTGCTCCATTATATAGTCTTGGATCTAGTCTTTTCTTAAATTTCGTTAAGTTTGATATATTTAATAAAGATGAAATTTTACCTATTAATGTACCTGTCATTGCATTTTTTAATTCACTGGTGATAAAATTCGCAGTACCCTCTGCTGTTTTTAATGCAACATTTCCTGTAAAACCGTCTGAAACTATTACATTAACCTCTCCATCCATAAGATGATTTCCTTCAATGTAACCTGCAAAGTTATAATTATCTGATTTTTTTTCATTTAATAATTGATAAGTTTCTTTGATAGTCTCATTTCCTTTTAATTCTTCTGAACCGATATTTAATAATGCTACGTTTGGTTTGTCATTCGGATAAAGTGAGGTGTATAAAGAAGCTCCCATAATTGAAAAGTCTAATAGATTTTTAGAACTACATTCGATATTAGCTCCTAAATCTAAAACAACACTCATACCTTTTTTATTTGGCCATAAAGCAGATAAAGCTGGTTTGTCTATATTCTCAATCATTTTTAAATTTAATTTTGATACAACTAGCAAAGCTCCAGTATTACCTGCAGATATAACAATATCTGTTTCTTTATCTTTTACACTTTGAATAGCAAGCCACATACTTGTATCTTTGCCTCTTTTTGCACCCTCTAAAGGACTATCAGTGCTTTCAATTTTTTTCTCTGTATGGATTAATTCATAAAATTCCGAAGATATTTTTCCTTTAATTAAGGAGTCTATTTTATTTTTGTCTCCAAAAATTTTGAAAAAATTATTTTTATTTGTGGAATTATTTAAAATAATACCATCTATTATTTTCTTTGGTGATCCATCACCACCCATTGCATCAACTGCAATTTTAATCAAATCTGACATTTTAATAGATTATATTATACTATTCTTTTGGGTCTAAAACTTGTCTTCCCTTATACATACCTGTTTTAAGGTCTAAATGATGAGAAAGCCTATATTCGCCTGATTTTTTGTCCTCAACAATATTTTTAGTTGAAAATTTCATCGTCTGAGCTCTTCTCATTCCAGTTCTGGAAGGGGTCTGTTTTCGCTTTGGAACTGCCATAATTATGGGTTACTTACACTTTTTAAATAAGAATTCAAAGTTTTTTTTGATAAATTTAAGTTAAAATCCTCAAAATAATCAAGCAAATCGTCAATATTACCAAAATCACTTAAAAAAAATGAAATTTTTTTAGTTTTTTCAGATTTAGTTAAATTATCCCAAAAGTGAATTTCTGAAACCATTGAATGAAATAAATTTATGTAATCCTTCATTTTTTTATTAATTGATTGATCTCCATAACCAATTTCTCTGATACTAAGTTCCAATTGTCGAAAATTAAAATCATAAATATCCTGCAAAACTTTCTGATTTTCCTCATTTTTAAAGTTTTTTAAAAAAAATGAAAAATGTAATAAAAATAATGTTAAACGATCAGAAAAATTATCCTCTCTTTCAAGACACTTATATAGATCTTTATTTCTAGTGTAATTTATTAAATTGTTATAAATATTAAGATATTTTTCATTCATGAATAAAATATTATATATAATTTTTTTATCTTTTATACTCTCAAATTGTTCGTTTAAACCTGTGGTAAAACATCATGGAGTTCCTTTTTTAGAAAAAAAACAGGCTTCACTTGTTGTAAATAAAAGCAACAAGAATGATATAAGAAAGATTTTAGGTAACCCTTCTACAACTAGCAAATTTGATAATGATGTGTGGATTTATATAGAACGAAAACAAACTCAATCAAAATTAAAAAACTTAGGCAGAATGAAAATTTTCAAAAATGATGTCTTGGTATTAGAAATAGACAATTATGGAATATTAAAAAAAAAGGAATTTTATAATCAAAATGATATGGAAAATTTAAAAATTGTTGATGCTACAACAAAATCAGGTTTTAAAAGAAATTCATTCATTTATGACTTTATGTCTAGTATGAGACAAAAAATTAATGACCCTCTTGGTCAGAGGGCCAAAAAACGTAAAGAAATTAGCCAGCGATAACAGCCAACAAAAGTAAAGCTACAATATTTGTGATTTTAATCATTGGATTTACTGCAGGACCAGCTGTATCTTTATAAGGATCACCAACTGTGTCACCCGTTACAGCTGCTTTATGTGCTTCTGAACCTTTTCCACCATGATTACCATCTTCAATATATTTTTTTGCATTATCCCACGCTCCACCTCCTGCAGTCATTGATACTGCAACAAATAGGCCTGTTATAATTACACCCAGCAACATTGCTCCGACTGCAGCTAAAGCAGCTACTTGTCCACCAATTGATAAGATTATAAAATATAAAACAACTGGTGATAAAACTGGCAATAAAGATGGGATGATCATTTCCTTGATAGCAGCTACAGTAAGTAGATCTACTAACTTAGCATAATCTGGTTTTTGTTTTCTTTTCATTATACCAGGGAATTTTTTAAATTGTCTTCTTACTTCAATTACAACTGCACCACCTGCTCTTCCAACAGCTTGCATTCCCATTGAACCAAAAAGATAAGGCAACATTCCACCAATTAATAAACCAACAACTACATAAGGGTTAGATAAGTCAAAAGTAACTACTATACCTTCTAATGCAGATCCTGCTTCTTTTGAAAAATGTTTGATATCTTCAGTATAAGCAGCAAATAAAACTAAAGCACCTAAACCAGCAGATCCAATTGCATAACCTTTTGTAACAGCTTTAGTTGTATTACCTACAGCGTCTAATGCATCAGTTGTTTTTCTAACTTTCTTATCAAGATTAGACATTTCAGCAATACCTCCAGCATTATCAGTAACCGGTCCGTATGCATCTAAAGCAACAACCATACCTGCTAATGCAAGCATAGTAGTTACTGCTATAGCAATACCAAAAAGACCAGCAATAGAATTTGTAATAAGAATACCGGCGACAATTATTAATGCTGGTATCGCAGTTGCTTCCATAGAAACAGCTAGACCTTGAATAACATTTGTACCGTGACCTGTCGTAGATGATAGAGCAACAGATTTTACCGGTCTATAACTTGTTCCTGTATAATATTCGGTAATCCAGATTAATAATCCCGTAATAACTAACCCTATAACACCACAATAATATAAATCCATTCCATTAAATGTTTTATCATTTACTGTATATTCATTTGCAAAACCGATTACATAATCTGTAACTGGCCACAGAATTACTAAAGAAGCTACTGCAGAAACAACAAATCCTTTATATAAAGCATTCATAACGTTATTACTTCTTCCAAGTTTAACAAAAAATGTTCCAACAATAGACGTTAACAAGCATGCAGCTCCAATGGATAAAGGGTAAATCATCATATTTAGATCATCAACAAAGAAAATTGAGGATAAAACCATTGTTGCAACAATTGTAACAGCGTAAGTTTCAAATAAATCAGCAGCCATACCAGCACAGTCTCCTACGTTGTCACCAACATTATCTGCTATTACAGCTGGGTTTCTAGGATCGTCTTCTGGAATGCCAGCCTCAACTTTTCCAACTAAATCAGCACCAACATCTGCACCTTTTGTAAAAATTCCACCACCTAGTCTTGCAAAAATTGAAATTAATGATGCTCCAAAACCTAATGCAACTAAAGCATTTACAATTTCTCTTTCATCTACTTCGGATTTTAATAATATATAATAATAAACAGCTATAGATAATAGCGCCAAACCAGCAACCAACATTCCAGTTACAGCACCAGATTTAAATGCAACAGATAGACCTTGAGCTAAACCTTTTCTAGATGCTTCTGCTGTTCGTACGTTAGCTTCTACAGAAACCAACATTCCAACATACCCTGCAATACCTGATAAAGCAGCACCTATTAAATAACCAAGACCTACTAATGGACTAAATGCAATACTCACAATTACTAAAACTACAGCACCAACAATAGCAATAGTTTTGTATTGTCTTGCTAAATATGCTTTTGCACCAATTTGAATTGCAGATGCAATATCTTGCATTTTTGCATTACCTGCACTTGAATTAAGAATATTTTTTCCAGTTAAAAATCCATAAACGATAGATAATAAACCAGCTCCAATTGTGTATAATAGTATTGTTTCGACTGTTCCGCTCATATTAACCTTAAGTTGTTGGTTGTTAAATTTTAAGCCCGCACAATACAAAAAAAGATAGAAAAGACAACGATTAACTTCTAAAACTGATGAATATAACCTTTGTATTTAGCTCGTATTTGCTTGCCTTTTTCATCAAATATCAAAGATCTATCTTTGCCAGATACAATTTTACCAATTTTAGTTATTTTAATTCCAGTTGTTTTAGACGCATTTTGAATGATTCTAGCTTTATTAATATCTGCAGTAAATAATACCTGATAATCATCTCCATTGGAAATTAAATTAATTTTATTCAAACTTTGTTTTTTAATTAAATTACTTAATTTATTGGAAACAGGTATTTTATTTTCAAATAAGTGAAATGATAAACTTTGTCTATTAATCATTTTTGCTAAATCATCAATTAATCCATCTGAAACATCGATAGAAGAATTAGCATATTTTAATAAATATTTTGTTAAATTTAAAGGTAACTCTGGTTTGTAATATTTATCTATAAAGAATAATTTATCTTTATTTTTAAATTTTGCTTTATTACTTAATGCTTTAAGTCCTAAATAACTATCTCCCAAATTTCCAGTAACATAAATATCGTCATTTGATTTAGCTTTGTTACGATAAATTATTTTATTTGAGTAACCCATTGAGGTAATGGTGAAGCTTAGTTTGTTTGAAAAAGTTGTGTCTCCACCACATAAATCAATATTAAATATATTTTGCTCTGATTTAAGTGAATTAGAAATTTTATATAAATTTTTTTTTGTAAATGTTTTTTTATTACCTGAGCCAGAAATAAAATAAAATTTTGGTTTAACACCTTTGCAAATTAAATCAGAAATTGATGACCTTAATATTTTTTTAATTACTAAATCTGGGGATTTAAAATCATAAAAATGTGTACCAATATTGTATGTATCAACAGATATAACAACACCTCTTTTTTTATCAAAAAAAACATCATCATTTAAATTAAGAGCAGATTTATTTTTTTTAGCTATTTTAAAAAAATAATTATTTATTAGATCAAATTCATGCATTTTTAGATCTTAATTTTTTTCCAACATTATCTAATAAAGCATTAAGATACTTTGTTTGTGAATCTTCAAGAAAAAAATTAGATGAATTTAAATATTCTTTAATGATTATATTTATAGATAAATTTGGTTTGTACATAAATTCATAAGTTGCTGCTTTTAAAATTGTTTGAAAAACTTTATCTAATTTTTCAAATACAAATTCATCTCCTAATTTATTATTTAATTCATCTAAAATAAGATCGTTTCTTTCTATTGTACCTAAAACTATATCCTTAATAAATTTTTTAAATCTATGTTTTGGAAAATCTATGTCATTATCTTCATTAAAAAATTTGCCATATAATTTTTGAATAATTATAACCCTAGGGTTATTTTTTGGATTATAATGAGTTTTCATTTTTGAGACAAAACTGAAAGAACAGCTTCTGCAGCTTCAGCGCCTTTTTTCCTTCTAGCTCTTGCTTGAACCATATTAAGACATGTAATTATTCCATTTCCAATTGGTTTTTTGCTATCTATAGACAATTTCATTATGGCATCCGTTGATGCTTGAGAAATAAAATCGAAGTGTGGTGTTTGACCTTTAATGACACATCCTAAAGCTAAAAAACCATCAAATTTTTTTAAATTTTTTGAAATTGTAACTGGAATTTCAAAAACACCGGGCACTTTAATAATTTTTACTATATTTTTTTTGGGAATTATTTTTAACGCACTTTTTAATAAGCCTTCAGCGATATCTTTATAATAATCTGCTACAACAATTAGATATTTTTTTTTCATCAAATTAATTCCTGTTTTGTAATTTTTATACCATAACCATCAAGACCAATAACTTTTTTTGGTGATTTGGTAATTAATATCATGTTTTTAATTTTTAAGTCTTTAATTATTTGAGCTCCAATACCATAATTTCTTATTAACTTATCATTCCCTTTTTTATAAAAATCTTTATTTTTATAATCTTTTAAGGTCTGAGTTACTGATTTTAAATTTGAGTCTTTAATAAATACTAAAACACAATTTTGATATTTTTTAAAATAATTTAAGGTCTTATTAAATGAATTTGGTAATGATTGATTTATTAGATAGTTTTGGACAACGTTGGAGGAAATTACTCTTACTCTTGGAGTAGTACCTTTTTTTATTTTACCTTTTATTAATGCAAAATGTTCTGAGCCATCTAAAAGATTCTCATAAATTCTAATATTATATTTTTGATTTTTTACATCAATCTTGCTTTGCTTTTTAAGTTTAATAAGTTTTTCTTTTTTTAGTCTATATGCGATTAGATCTTCTATTTTTCCAATTTTTAATTTATGTTTTTTTGCAAAGTTAAATAAATCCTGACCTTTAGCCATAGTTCCATTTTCATTCATAATTTCACAAATTACGGCAGAGTTATTTTTTTTTGCCAATTTAGATATATCTACAGAGGCTTCGGTATGCCCTGCTCTAACCAGGACTCCACCATCTTTAGCTATTATTGGAAACACGTGACCAGGCGAAACAATTTCATTTTTATTTGCTTTTTTTTTAGAAGCAATTCTAATTGTTCTAGCTCTATCTTTAGCAGATATACCTGTAGTTATTCCTTTTTTAGCTTCAATAGAAATTGTGAAGGCTGTTTTGTTTCTTGATTGATTTACTGGAGACATTAAAGATAAATTTAATCTTTTTGCTTGAAGAGTATCGAGTGCTAAACAAATTAAACCTCGTCCGTATTTCGCCATGAAGTTAATATTCTTTGCATTCGAGTCTGATGTAGAAATAACTAAATCTCCCTCATTTTCTCTTTTTTCATCGTCAACTAAAATAAACATACCCCCTTTTTTGGCTACACTTATAATTGATTCAATTGATGCAAAATTATTTTTTCTCATGAAAATAATTCCTAACGTATTTAGACAGGATATCTATCTCAATATTAACTAAACTAGATTTTTTTAAAGTTGATAAATTTGTTTCTTTATATGTATGTGGTATAATCCAAATTTGGAAACCTTTTTTGGTCACTTTTGAAATTGTGAGAGAAATCCCATTTATACAGATTGATGCTTTTTCTATTAAGTGTTTTCTTTCCTTTTTAGGTAAATCAAAGTCAAAAAGAAATGATTTATCTATTTTTTTAATACTTAATACTTTACCGACAGTATCAACATGGCCTTGACAAATATGTCCTGAAATTTTTGCCCCATATTTTAAAGGTAATTCTAAATTTATTTTATCTCTTATTTTTAAAAATTTAAATTTTGAACGAATTATTGTTTCTTTAGATAGGTAAAATTCCATAATTTTTGATTTATATGAGATCAAGGTTAAGCAGACACCATCACACGCAACTGACAAGCCCATATCTTTTTTGGAGACTTTAAGATTACTTTTTATAAAAATATTAAGACCCCTGGGTCTTTTAATAATTTTAGTAATAATACCTTGGTTATAAATTATTCCATTAAACATAATTTCTATCTATATAGTGTTATTCTGTCTTTTCGCAAATTCAGATTTAAATTAATCCTTGTTTGATACTTTTGATTTAATACATTCAGACCACTAAATTTTAAATATTCTGAGCTTTTAGAAAGATTTTTAGGACTTTTGAATAAATAAAATTTATTAAAAATTTTATTTTTGATCAGGGAATTAGTTAGATCATTTCCGCCCTCTATTAATAAATTCCTACAACCAAAATTATATAGTTTTTTTAAAATTTCTTTCATATCAAATCTGTTATCTCTATCAACTTTGGATTTGATGAGAATAATACCTTTTCTTTTAAATTTAGAAATTTTTGATTTATCAGCTTTGTTATAAAATATTAAAGTATTTTTGTTATTAGAGGATTTTATTATATAGCTGTTTATTTTAGTGTTTAAATTGTTATCTAAAATTATTCTTTTAGGAGAAAAATTTTTCACACCTTTTAAACGACAATTTAATCTTGGATTATCTTTGTTTAGTGTTTTGTATGTAATCATCAAGCCATCATTTTGATGTCTCAAAAGATGTGTAAACTGATCTGAGTAAATATTTGTAATTTTTTTTTGATACTTACTGTAAATAATATTGTTTTTTGAAATAGCTATTTTGCCAGTAACATAAGGTAATTTTTTCTTTCTATTAAAAAAATAAGGATAATAAAAGTTTTCAATTTTATTTTTTAACAACCCTTTTTTTACAATTATTTTTTTTGACTTTAAAATTTTAAAACTTTTATTTCTTACTCTTTTGTCTATATCTGTTACAGCATATATGACTTCAGAAATTTTTGATTTTATTATTGAGTCAGTACACGGGGGAGTTAATCCATAATGACAACATGGTTCAAGAGTAACATACATTTTTGAACCTTCTAAATCTTCAAAACTATTTTTTATTGCATTAAATTCAGCATGTGGTCTTCCATTGTATGAAGTTTGCCCTATAGAAATTATTTTATCATTTTTGACAATAACACATCCTACTGAAGGATTTGATCCAGTCTGTCCATGACGAGATTTAGCCAAGTCTAAAGCTATCCCCATGTAAAATTTATCTTTTAAAGTAAATTTATCTTTTTTTGTAGACATCAAGTTTGTCCACGAATTGTACGAAGTCTTTTTCTTCTCTAAAGTTTCTATAAACAGATGCAAATCTTACGTATCCAACTGGGTCTAGGTCTTTTAAACCATCCATAACCATAGTTCCAATTGTGTTAGTAGATATTTCACTTTGGCCAAGTTCTTCTAAAGATCTAGAAATATTACTTATAAATTTTTCTATTGTTTCTGTATCTATGGGTCTTTTTTTTAAAGCAATATAAATAGATTTAGATAATTTATCTCTATCAAATGTTGATTTTCTTCCATTTTTTTTTACAACCATTAATTCTCTGAATTGAACTCTTTCAAAAGTTGTAAAACGAGCACCACATACGCATAGTCGTCTTCTTCTAATAGCTGTACCATCTTCCGTTGGTCTAGAGTCGACAACGGAGGTCTCCCCTTTTTTACATATTGAACAAATCATCTATTATAAGTTCTTATATATCGGAAATGATGAAGTTAAAGAAATAACTTCATTTTTTACTTCATTTTCTATTTTACTATTATCTGTTGGATTTTCTGATAATCCTTTTATAGTTTTTGTGATCAATTCACCTACTGTCTTAAACTCACTTAAGCCAAATCCACGTGTTGTTGCTGCTTGTGTTCCCAATCTAATTCCTGATGTAATCATAGGTTTTTCTGTATCAAAAGGAATACCATTTTTATTACATGTAATATTTGCTCTGGATAAACTTTCAGCTGCAAGATTACCTTTAACGTTATAAGGTCTTAAATCTACAAGCATCAAATGAGTATCAGTTCCATCTGAATAAATTTTAAACCCATTATTTTTTAAAGTTTCTGCCAACATTTTCGCATTAGCTAAAACAGATTTGATATAATCTTGAAATTCAGGTTGTAATGCCTCAAGAAATCCAGCTGCCTTTGCTGCAATAATATGCATTAAAGGTCCACCCTGATATCCAGGAAAAACTGCTGTATTAAATTTTTTAGCAAGATCTTCATGGTTAGTTAAAATTATTCCTCCTCTTGCACTTCTAAATACCTTATGGGTTGTTGAAGTAACTACATGAGCATAATCACAAGGGTTAGGGTACCCTTTACCAGCAACCAATCCTGAGAAGTGAGCCATATCAACCATTAGGTAAGCTCCAACTTTATCTGCTATCTCTCTAAATCTCTTAAAGTCAATAACTCTAGAATAAGCACTTCCACCTGCAATGATTAGTTTAGGTTTATGTTCTAAAGCAAGTTTTTCAACATTATCATAATCGATCAATTCAGATTTTTTGTCTACATCATAGCCTACTGCGTTAAACCATTTGCCAGACATTGAAATTTTTAATCCATGAGTTATATGACCACCTGAATTTAAACTCATACCCATGAATGTATCACCTGGGTTTAATAAAGCTAAAAATACTGCTCCATTAGCTTGGGCTCCTGAGTGTGGTTGTGCATTTGCAAATTTACAATTAAATAGTTTTTTTAATCTTTCAATAGCAAGGTTTTCTGCTACATCAACGTGTTCGCAACCATTATAATATCTTTTTCCAGGATAACCTTCAGCATATTTATTAGTTAAAACTGATCCCTGTGCCTCTAATACCGCTTGTGAAACTATATTTTCAGAAGCTATTAACTCAATATGTTGTTGTTGTCTGATTAATTCATCTTTAATAGCTTTATAAAGTTCTGGATCTTTTAAAGATAAACTATCCTCAAAGAAACTTTTGTAACTATCATTTAAATAATTTTTTTCACTCGACATAATTATATTTTTTTAACTCTTCTTAAGTGTCTACCACCATCAAATTTTGTGTTTAAAAAAACATTTACAAATTTTAAAGCATTTTTTTTGGTTAGTAACCTTGAGCCTAATGTAATGATGTTTGCATCGTTATGCAATCTGGATAATTTCGTTGATTTTAGATTAAAACATTGTGCTGCGCGAATATTTTTATGCTTATTTGCCGCAATATTCATACCGGTTCCAGATCCACACACCAAAATGCCAACATTACTTTTATTAAGTTTAACTTTTCTTGCTACCTTATGTGCATAATCAGGATAATCAACACTACTGTCATTCATTGGACCAAGGTCCTCAAATTTTATTTTTCTTTTTCTTAGATAATTTTTGATTGTCTCTTTTAATCTAAATCCAGCGTGATCTGATGAAATAAATATTTTTTTCAAATTAATTAAATTTATAATCTAAAACACAAGCAACTAAATGAATTCTATTTTCTTCTCCGCCATTAAAAGCATTGTGATATTTGGTATTATTTGTAATCCAAACAGAACCATCTGCAGGCATATGTTTTGCAACATTATCAATTACCATGATACAGCCAGGGTTAGTAATTATAGGTATGTGTAATCTTGGCTCAGGATCTCTATGCCAACTTAAAGTTGATCTTGGTTCTTTTAAAAGAATTCTCACTCTTCCAAGTTTATATCTAGAAGACAGAGTATCATATACTTCTTTGAAATAAGTATTTTCATAATCCTTAATAAATTCTGAGTATAATGTCTCATCAAGAGACTCGTCTCTAACAACTTCTTTTCCTGATTTATCAGGTTTTGTCCAATATACGCCTCTAGCCTTGTTACCTTTAATTGAGTCTGGATCACCAGGTATTTGGGTTAATGATATAGCGCCAAAGTGAGTTACACCAGCATCTTCAAATTTTTTAATTTTAACTATTTGTTGATAGGCCTCTTGTAATTTTTCAATATCAAATTTGATTTCTTGCTTTTGGAAATCACTAAAGTCTAAAACTCTATCTTCTTTTTTAATATTTAAGTCTATTACTTTTGAATTTTCTAATGTCATCTTGATTGCTTTCTACCCTTTTTTTTGTATATGTGTATATTACATTTGTCGCAATTTAAAAGTAAATTAAAACATGATTATTGGTAGATATCCCAGTCTTAGACTTAGAAGAAGTAGAAAAGAATCTTGGTCAAGGAGACTGATTCAGGAAAACACTTTAAGTCCGAATGACTTTATATTACCTATTTTTTTAATTGAAGGATCTAATAAACGGCTAGCGATTTCATCTATGCCGGGAGTATACAGGTATACAATTAATAGATTGAGTCAAATAGTAGATAGAGCAATTAAAAAAAAGATACCAATGGTTGCACTTTTTCCAAAAACCCAAAATGTACATAAAGATGCATTGGGGACAGAATCTCTTAATGAAAAAAATTTAGTTTGTAGAGCAATTAAAGAAATTAAAAAAAGATACAAAAATCAAATAGGTATAATGTGTGACGTAGCATTAGACCCCTATACATCACATGGTCATGACGGTTTGATTAAATCTAATACTATACTAAATGACGAGACTATTGAAGTTTTGATTAATCAATCATTACTTCAGGCGGAGATGGGTTGTGATGTTCTTGCTCCATCTGATATGATGGACGGTAGAATAGGAAAAATAAGAAAAGCTTTAGATAGAAATAAATTCCAAAATGTTCAAATTTTGTCTTATGCAGCAAAATATGCCTCAAGCTTTTATGGACCTTTTAGAGATGCTGTTGGTTCTAAAGGTTCGTTAAAAGGAGATAAAAAAACTTATCAAATGGATTATAGAAATTCTGATGAGGCTTTAAGAGAAGTTGCATTAGATATTAAAGAAGGTGCTGATATGGTAATGGTTAAACCAGGTATGCCATACTTAGACATAATTAAATCAATAAAAGAAAAATTTAAATTGCCAGTATTTGCTTATCAAGTATCAGGTGAATATAGCTTGATTGAAACAGCCATAGCAAAAAAATTAATTAATAATGAAGCCATATATGAAAGCTTAGTTGCGTTTAAGAGGGCTGGTGCCAATGCTATAGTAAGTTACTATGCTGATAGAATTGATAAAATAATTAAATAATTATTTTAATGTATTTAAAAAAAACAACCTACTATCTGGATAATTTAAATTATTTGGTCTTAAAATAGTTTTATCTAAATAGTCACCTACTAACTTCAAACCATTTAATAGAGTTGCTAAATCATTAACTTGTATATCTTTTTCTATCAAAAAATTAGGTACATATTTTTTTTCATTCAATGAGCTAGCATAATAAACAGTTTTATTGCCTTCTAAATCTTTTTTAACTATATCTTCAAGCGCTAAGTCATATCCTAATATTTTAAGTAACTCTAATTCCCAGAAAATATATTTTTTTAACCAATCTTGTTCTTGTAAAATTAAAAATAAATTTTTAATTAAAAAATAAACTTTATTATTAGATTGTGCCTCTGCTGTTAGTATTTTAATTAAGTTCATAGCAGATGAAATACAAGATAATTTTTGTTTATGGTCGAAATATAAGGGCGTATAAGCATTTTGAATTTCAATTTTAAAATAACCTATTCTGTTTTCATTTTTAGAATTATAATTAACATGTAGTTTATTGCCAACCTGAAGATAATTTTTAATTTTTTTTGAAGTACCACCAAATACAATTCCAGATATCTTTCCTTTATCTTTAGTAAATAATTCAGCAATTAATGAATTTTCATTATATCTTGTTTTACTTATTAAAAATCCCTCGTCTGACCAATTCATTTTTTATCTATAATTTTTAAACATTCTATTGCTGCATTTTGTTCAGCTTCTTTTTTTGATTTTCCAGAAGATATAAAATATTTTGTGTTGGGTAATTTTACCCCAACTTTGAATATGGGTTTGTGTCTTGGGCCCGTATTTGAAATTAATTTATAAGTAGGCAACTTTTTAAAATTTTTTAAAGTTAATTCCTGTAGTTTTGTTTTTGCATCTATTTCAGTAATAACACTTTTTTTAATGTGATCCTGCCACAAGTTTAAAATTGTTTTTTCAACAATTGAAAACCCTTTGTCTAGATATATAGCACCAATTAAGGCTTCACAGCTGTCGGATATGATTTTATCCTCTATTTTTATTTTTTTATTTTTAGGATTAAATGTTTTAACATAGCTAGGTAAATTAATTTTTTTTGCTATATCTAAGCATGTTTTTTTATTCACTAAGGAAGCAAATTTTTTATCAAGAATCCCCTCTTTTTCCTCAGGGTAAATTTCTAAAAGTTTTTTAGCGATCACCAGACCAAGAACTCTATCACCCAAAAACTCAATCTTTTCATTATTTTCAGCTGGATTAAAGCTTTTATGTGTAAGAGCTTGGATAAGTAGATCTTTATTTTTAAATTTTAAATGAATTTTTTTTTCTAAAATCTGATAGTTAATTTTCATTAATCAATTTTATTAAATGTTCTATTAAATCTTATTGACTTATGCCATTTCCAAAATTCTATAAAACTTCCTATTTTTTTATCAGAAGAGAAAAATATAAATTGTGCTTTTCCAACTAAATTATCTTTATGTACATATCCAACACTTGTTAAGTACCTGCTATCTTTAGAACAATCCCTATTATCACCTAAAAAGAAATAATGATCTTTTGGTACAGTAAACACATCTGAATTTTGATAAGTATAATTTTTTAAGTAAACAGTATGAAATTTTTTACCATTTGAAAGCTTTTCTTCAAATCTATAAACATCAATACTTTTGTTTCCACAGAATATAATAGTTTTGTTATTAACTTTAGATTTAAGAATTTCAGAATTATTTAAATATAAATTAGAGTCTATAAACTGAATTTTATCACCAGGTAAGCCAATTAATCTTTTTATATAGTCTGTTCGGTTATCTGCTGGTGTTTTAAAAACAATTACATCACCTCTTTCTGGGCTACTAAACATTATTCTTTTATTTAATATTGGTGGGCTAAAAGGAAATGAATGTTTACTGTATCCATAAGTATATTTAGTTACAAATAATCTATCACCTACCAATAAAGTAGGTTCCATGGATGAAGATGGAATATAAAATGGTTGTACTAAAAAAGATCTAATTATTAGCGCAATTATTAAAGCATAAATTAAAGTTTTTATATTTTCTGAAAAGAAATTTTTATCTAATTTCATGATGTTTGAATAATTGCAAATGCAGTTGAGTAATTTTTTTCATCCGAAATTGATAAAAAACATTTAAAATTTTTTATTTTAAAATTCTTTTGAATAATCTTTGTAATTTTTTTATTTTTAACGTAATAAGGCTTTCCAATTTTGTCATTAATAACTTCTATATCTTTAAAATTTAAATTCATACGAAAACCTGTACCGAGAGCTTTAGAAAATGCCTCTTTTGCAGCAAATCTTTTTGAAAAATAGGCTACTTTATTCTTAACAGTATTAGATTGTTTCAATTCTTTAGATGTGTAGATCCTTGTTTTAAATAAAGGATTTTTTATAGAATTTTGAATTCTTTTATTTTCAACAATATCTATTCCAATACCAAGAATTCTCATCTATTTTTTTATAATTTTTTTAAAATTTTTAATTACTTTTGAAAGTCCATAAAATATAGATTCACCAATTATAAAATGTCCAATGTTATATTCCTCTATATCTATTATTTTTCTTAATATTTTAGTGGTTTTATAATCCAACCCATGGCCAGCATGAACCTCAATTTTTAAACTTGATCCTAATTTTGCACTTTTTTTTATCCTGTTTAATTCTTTAGAATAATTTTTATTTGATTTAACTAAGTTTGCCAATTTTCCAGTATGTATCTCAATACAATCAGCATTTAATTTTTTAGCAAGTTTTATGTCATTTGAAGAAGGATTGATGAATAAACTTGTTCTTATCTTTGCTTTCTTAAATTTTTTAATTATTTTCTTTAATTTATTAACATTATTTTTTATATTTAAACCTCCCTCTGTAGTAATTTCTTTTCTATTTTCTGGAACTAAGCAGATAAAATTTGGTTTTATCTTAAGTGCTTTATTAACAATTTCTTTATTCATAGAAATTTCGAGGTTTACTAGCACTTCTTTTAAACTACATATTTTTTTTGCATCATTATCATTTATATGTCTTCTATCTTCTCTTAAATGAATTGTTACAGAGTCAGCTCCATAGCTTATAACTTTTTTAGCTGCATTTATTGGATCAGGATGTTTTTCTCCACGAGCATTTCGTAAAGTTGCAATATGATCTATATTAACACCTAATCTTTTCACTTAATAAATCTACTTCCTGGGGTAGTGATTGGTATTGACTTAAGTTCTAGCGGTATTTTATTTACTTTATAAGTAGGAACTTCTATTTTTAGATGAGATGTTATTCCAGTTTTTATTTTTAAAGATTGTTTTGTTGATCGGTCAATTATAGATGCAAATCCTAGTAATTTTGCTTTTGATTTTTTAATTAATTTTACACACTCTAAACTAGATTTTCCTGTGGTGATAACATCTTCTACAATTATAACTTTTGCTCCTTTTTTTATATTGAATCCCCTTCTAAGAGTAAATTTACCATTAACCCTTTCACAAAAAATTGTTTCTTTTTTAAGCAATTTTCCTATTTCATATCCAATAATTATACCTCCCATGGCAGGAGACAGTATTAAATCAATTTTTTTATATTTTTTTTTAATTTTATTAGCTAAGGATTTACAAATTTTATCAGCTAAATTTGGGAAACTTAAAAGTTTTGCACACTGAATATATTTTGAAGAATGTAGACCGGAAGATAGAACAAAGTGACCTTCTAATAATGCATTAGTTTTTTTTAAAATATTTAAGGATTTTTTGTGTGAAAGCATTTCTTTTTTCTTCGTGTCTAATTATCTTAAATTTTATACTCTTTTGTTTTAGCTCTGCAATAAAATTAGTAAAATTCTTAAGGTTTCTGATGATTAGTTTAAATTTAAAATTAATATAATTGGGATTTTTACCAACCATTTCCAAACTTGATATATTTAATTTATGGCTTCCAATCAGTGAACTTATATCTCCTAATTGTCCTGGCTTATCAGGTAATGACATCCATAAAGTCGTATTATATTTTTTTGTTTTTTCCTCTTTTTGCTCTCCTTTATCATGCCAATATCTTCTAATTGCTGCTCTAGCTTTACCTGTTTTAGTTGTTGGTATCCAGTGAAGAGATGGTGAATTATTTTTAGAAGTAATAATATTTACACGATCACCATTTCTTAAAATAGTTTGTAGTTCATTTTTGTTTCCATTAATTTCACAACCAACAGCAGAATTACCAATTTTAGTATGCACAGCGTATGCAAAATCTATAGCCGTTGCATCTTTAGGTAATTTTATTACTGAACCTTTTGGTGTGAAACAAAATACGTTTTCTTGAAACATTTGTAGTTTTGTGTACTCATATGAATCTTCAGGATTTTCATTTTTTTCTATAATTTCAACAAGATCTTTTAACCAATCATACTCCTTCCAACTTAAAGAATTAAATTTTTCAGAAGATTTATACTGCCAATGTGATGCAACACCTCTTTCTGCAAATTCATGCATTTCAAGTGTTCTAATTTGAATTTCTATTGGTTTCTTATTTGATCCAATTACAGAAGTATGAATAGATTTGTAACCGTTAATTTTTGGAGAAGAAATATAATCTTTAAATTTTCCCGGTATACAATTCCATTTTTTATGAAAAATGCCGAGAGTTTTGTAACAATCATCCACATTACTTAAAATTATCCTAAAACCAATAATGTCTGTTATTTGTTCAAGTGAAACTCTTTTTTTCTGTACTTTTCTCCAAATTGAAAAAGGTGTTTTTTCTCTACCATGAATTTCGGCATTGATTTTATTATCATTCAAGATTTCACTTAACTCAAAAGAATGTTCTTCAAATAAATCTTTTCTATCTAGTTTTATTTCATC
Source organism: uncultured Pelagibacteraceae bacterium (assembly GCA_902593445.1). Classification (GTDB taxonomy): domain Bacteria; phylum Pseudomonadota; class Alphaproteobacteria; order Pelagibacterales; family Pelagibacteraceae; genus Pelagibacter. Next base: position 13,554 of record CACJIJ010000012.1, on the reverse strand, counting down.
AAGTCTTTTTTTTATTAATTTTCTTGCATCATTATTTAAAATTTCAAAAGACAAATCTTCAAGCTCATCTCTAATTCTGTGCATTCCCATCCTATCAGCTAATGGGGCATAAATTTCCATAGTTTCTTGAGCTATCCTTTTTCTTTTGTCCTCTTTTGTAATAGCTTTAATGGTTCTCATATTATGTAGTCGATCAGCAATTTTAACTAGCAAAACTCTTATATCTTTTGACGTTGCTAAAATTAATTTCCTAAAATTTTCTACTTTAGAATTTGCCCCAGCTGAATTTTCAAATGCTGAAATTTTTGTGACACCATCAACTAAGTCTGCAACCTCATCCCCAAATTCTTGTTTGATGGTTTCATAAGTTGCAAAAGTATCTTCTATAGTGTCATGCAATAGACCTGTTGTAATTGTAGCGCTATCTAATTTTAATTCAGTTAAAATATTTGCAACCTCAATTGGGTGAACTGAATAAGGATCACCCGAAGCTCTTTTTTGACTCTTATGTGCATTAACAGCAAAATTATATGCTTTATCCAATCTCTCTGGATTTAAAAATTTATTATAATTCTTAACTTTATTTATAAGTTCATTTGAATTAAGCATAATTAATATTATATCACTAAATCAAATTTGTTTAATAGATCTAATGTCTCTATCAGGAAGTAGAGAAATCAAGGTTTTAACATCGATTTGTTTATCAGGATGGATCCAATTCTTTTGGATTTCAAATAATGGAAACAATACAAAGCTTCTTTTGTGCATCCTTTTATGAGGCAAATTAATTTTAGCATTTTTTTTTGATACCAATTTATTGAAATCGATAATGTCTAAGTCACATATGCGAGGAGCATTTTTTTTTGCTTTTTTTCTACCTAATCGATTTTCTATAGATTTACATATTTTTAATAGTTCTTGAGGACTGTAATTACATTTTAATTTTAAAATTATATTTAAGAACTTAGGTTTTAGGGGGTCAGGCCAGGAAGGGGTTTCGTAATAACTAGATACGGAGAGAACATCTAAGTTATGTTCTGCCAATAAAAATTTTGCTTTTTCTATATTTCTTTTTCTTATACCTAAATTTGAACCTATTCCTAAAAAAACAACTTTAGCTTGATTTTCTAATATATCTTGCTTTTTCACGGTTCCAATCTCTACTTTTTTTGGTTGCTCTTTTATCATATTGCTTTTTCCCTTTTGCAACAGCTAGTTCTATTTTAGCCTTTCCTTTTTTAAAATACATTTTTGTTGGAACTAATGTGAAACCATCTCTTTGCATTTTACCTATTAATTTATTTATTTCTTTTTTATTAAGAAGCAATTTTCTATCATCGGCTGGATTATGATTAGAGTAACTAGCTTGCTTATATGGAGATATATGTGAATTAATTAAAACAATTTCACCTCCCTTTTCAACAGCATAAGACTCAGCGATATTCACCTTGCCCTCTCTTATTGATTTAATTTCGGATCCCTTTAAAACAATTCCAGCTTCAAAAAGATCTTCAAAAAAATAGTTAAAACTAGCTTTTCTATTTAAACAAATGATTTTCAAACCAGGGTTGGTTTTTCTGTTCATTAAATTAACTTAGCAGACTGAAGAGCTTTTTTTACAATTTCTTTTGTTGTGTCTGTAACTTTTACAAGTGGTAGTCTTACATTGTCATCACAAAGTCCTAAAAGCTTTGCAGCATATTTTACAGGACTAGGATTGCTCTCAACAAACATTGAGTGATGAACTGGTTGTAATATTTTATCTAATCTTTCTGCTTCTTTCATTTCGTTATCGGTGTCTGATTTCGAGAATTTTTGAAAATCTGAACAAAGTTTAGGTGCAATATTTGCTGTTACACTAATAGTACCTACCCCACCACGTTTATTAAATTCAAAAGCATTATCATCATTACCTGTTAATTGAATAAAATCTTTACCCATTTTTTCAAGTGTCTGATTAACTCTATCTAAATCACCTGTTGCATCTTTAACACCAACTATATTTTTTAATTCAAACAGCCTAGCCATGGTGTCAACTGACATATCAATCACAGATCTACCAGGAATATTATAAATTATAATTGGAATGCCACACTTATCATTGATTGCTTTGTAATGTTGATACAAACCCTCCTGAGTTGGTTTATTGTAATAAGGTGTAACTATCAAAGCTCCATCGGCTCCTGCTTTTTCTGCATGGGTGGTTAAAGAAATCGCTTCTTCAGTTGAGTTTGACCCTGTTCCAGCAATTACTGGAATTTTTCCATTACTTTCTTTTATACATAAATCTATTACTCTTTGGTGCTCATCATGACTTAGCGTAGGAGATTCACCTGTTGTGCCAGCTGGAATAAGTCCATTGGTGCCATTATCAATGTGGAAATGGATTAATTTTATATATGCTTCCTCATCTAAACCATTATTTTTAAATGGTGTAATTAAAGCAACATTTGATCCTTTGAACATAAATACTTATAACATAGTTTAAAGATTCATATACTAAAAGATTATGCTCAAAAAAATATTATTTTTATGTATCACAGTATCAATATTAATGTTTTCAAATAATCTTTTTGCCGAAATCAAATCAATTGTACCCTTAAAAAAACCTGTTCTAAGTAAAGAAGAAATTCAAAAGAAAATATCTATAAATATCCTTAAACCTTTAAAGAAACCCTCGAAAACTAAAGAAGTTAAAATCGAAGAAGTGATTGTTAAAAAAGAGTTAGTTTTAAAAGAGAAAAAATTAAGTTTTAAAATACCGAAGAAAAAGCCAACTGTAGCCGGCATTAGCTCATCTATGAATATAAAGATTTCAAAATATTATAGTAAAAGAGATTTCGGGTTGGCTAAAAAAGCCATTTCAGAAATGCAGAAAGGTAAATGGTCGTCTGCTCTTAAAATAGCAAAAAAAGCAAAAGACAACTCAATTTATAATTTTATACAATGGAGACATCTTTTAACCTCTGGTAATCAAGCTTCCTTTTACGAATATCAAGTTTTTTTAAATAAAAATTCAGATTATCCTAGAATAAGCAGAGTTAAATATCTTGCTGAACATAAACTATCAACAGAAAGTGTTTCACCTAAAAAAATAATTAATTGGTTTGGAGGAAAAGATCCATTAAGTGGTTATGGAAAAATGATACTTGGAGAAAGTTACATTTTAATTGGAGACAAAAACAAGGGTACAAAACTAATTAAAGAAGGCTGGATAACAGCAGATTTATCTAAAAACGAATTAAAATATTTTAGAAAAAAATTTAAAAAATATTTAAATGCAGATGACTATATTAAACGGGCAGATTATTTAGCATGGAACGGAGATCGTTGGGATTTACAAAGATTAATAAGGTATCTACCAAAAGATTACGAACTTTTATATAATGCAAGATATCTCTTAATGAGTAAAGGGTATGGAGTTGACCAAGCCATAGCAAATGTTCCTCAAAAATTTAAGAACGATGCTGGGTTAAACTATGATCGATTGAAATGGAGAAGAAAAAAAGGACGAGTAGATTCTTCAGTAGAAATCTTATTGAAAATAAGAAATGATAAAGAATATTTAGTCAGACCTGATAAATGGTGGAAAGAAAGAGAAATTATCTCAAGAGCATTGCTTTATAAAAAGAAATATGAAATTTCATATAAAATTTCAAGTAATCATGGAATGAATGAAGGGTCTGAATATGCGGCTGCTGAATGGATGAGTGGATGGATAGCATTAAGTTTTTTAAATGATCCTATAACAGCTAAAAATCATTTCAAAAATTTTTATGAAAATGTTAGTTATCCAATAAGCTTATCTAGAGGTGCGTATTGGCTTGGGAGAGCATATGAAAAAATAGGCGAAATAGAACAATCAAATAATTGGTACAGAGAAGCCACAAAATATCTAACCACATACTATGGTCAATTAGCTTTTTTAAAATTAAATTCAAATGGAAAATTTGAGTTAGATAAAGACATGGAAATTGATCCAAAATATAGAATTCAATTTTTTAATAAAGAGCTTGTAAAAATTTCTTATCTTTTAGACGAATTAAAGAAAGACAAATATACAAAACATATTTTAAGACATTTAGCTAACGACAATATAGCTAAAGGCAGTGAAGTTTTGGCTGCAGAATTAGCTACAAGTATAAACAGATATGATTTTGCTATTCAGGTTTCAAAAATTGCATCTTATCAAAAAAGATTTCATAATAAATACAACTACCCAATAATTAGCACTCCTAAATATATTAATAAAAGAAAAATTCCAGAAAGTGCTTTAATCTTATCAATAATTAGACAAGAAAGTGAATTTGATATGGAAGCTAATAGTCATGCTGGTGCAAAAGGATTAATGCAATTGATGCCATACACTGCAAAATTAGTTTCGAAACAAGCTAAACTTCCTTATTCAAAATCAAGATTAACCACTGATCCAGAATATAATATTAATTTAGGTTCACATTATATTGCAGGTTTAATTCTACAATATGATGGAGCCTACCCTTTTGCAGTCGCTGCTTATAATGCTGGACCCAACAGAGTTAAATATTGGAAAAAAATAAATAAAAATCCACAAAAAAAACAAGTTGATTATGTTGATTGGGTTGAATTAATAAAATTTAGAGAAACAAGAAATTACGTTCAGCGTGTAATGGAAAATTATAATGTCTATAGATATATTCTGGAACAACGTCCTGTGACCATGAAAAACTTTTTTATAGATCAGCCTCTATTTTAATGGCGGAAGAGGAGGGATTCGAACCCTCGGTACAAGTTTCCTCGCACGGTCATTTAGCAAACGACTGGTTTCAGCCTCTCACCCACTCTTCCATATGACATTGTGTATTAAGCGATTGTATTGAAAATTCAATATATATAAAGTAATTATTCAATTATTATGAGAAATAAGTACTCAGTATTTTCGCTAATCAAGAATGCTCTTACGTATCATGAAAACTGGCAAAGAGCGTGGAAAGATCCTGCTCCTAAAAAAGATTACGATGCAGTTATTGTTGGTGGTGGTGGCCATGGGCTAGCAACAGCCTACTATTTGGCAAAAAAACACAATATGAATAATATTGCTGTAGTCGAGAAAGGTTGGATTGGTGGAGGAAATACTGGACGGAATACTACAATTATTAGATCAAATTATTTATGGGACGCCAGTGCAGGATTATATGATCATGCATTAAAAATTTGGGAAGGTTTGTCTCAAGAACTAAACTACAATGTAATGTTTAGTCAAAGAGGTGTAATGAATCTTGCACATAATTTACAAGATGTTAGAGATTTAAAAAGACGAACACATGCTAATAGACTAAATGGAATTGATGCAGTCTACTTGAGCACTGAAGAAGTTAAAAAGTTTTGTCCAATTATAAATACATCACCAGATATTAGATACCCTGTTTTAGGGGGAACTTTACAACGTAGAGCTGGTACAGCAAGACACGATGCTGTTGCTTGGGGATATGCTAGAGGAGCTGATGCAATGGGTGTTGATATAATTCAAAATTGTGAAGTTAAAGGAATAAAAAGAAATGGAGATAGTGTTGAGGGAATAGAAACAACGAAAGGATTTATTAAAACTAAAAAAGTTGGTGTTGTTGCAGCTGGTCATTCTAGCGTCATAGCTAATATGGCGGGTCTAAGACTTCCGCTTGAAAGTAAACCTTTACAAGCTTTAGTTTCTGAGCCTGTAAAACCAATTATTGATACAGTTGTAATGTCAAACGCAGTGCATGCTTATGTCAGTCAATCTGATAAAGGAGAATTGGTCATTGGTGCTGGAACAGATGATTATGTTTCTTACACTCAAAAAGGAAGTCATCAAATAGTTGAAGGAACATTAAATGCAATTTTAGAATTATATCCAATTTTTAGTAGAATGAGAATGTTGAGACAATGGGGAGGAATAGTGGATATTTGTCCTGACGCTAGTCCAATTTTAAGTAAAACTTCAATTAAAGGATTATACTTTAATTGTGGTTGGGGTACTGGAGGATTTAAAGCAACTCCTGGATCTGGAGATTTGTTTGCTCATACTATAGCAAATGATGAACCACACAAACTTAATGCTGCATTTAATTTAAATAGATTTGTAAGCGGAAACCTTGTTGATGAACATGGGGCTGCAGCGGTTGCTCATTAATGTTTTTAATAAACTGTCCATACTGTGGAGAACGAGATCAGCAAGAATTTAAAGCTGGTGGTGAAGCTCATATCGTGAGACCTAAGCAACCAACAGAATTAAGTGATGATGAGTGGGCAGAATATTTATTTATGAGAAAAAATATTAAAGGTGTTCAATTTGAAAGATGGAACCATGTACATGGTTGTCGTAAATGGTTTAATATGGTTAGAGATACTTCTAACGATGAGATAAAAGCAATTTATAAAATGGGTGAAAAACCACCTTCTCAATAAAATGACTAAAAACTTAAGAGTAAAATCCAGCGAGTACATTGATGAAACTAATAGAATTTCCTTTAAATTTAATGGCAAAACTTACCATGGATTTAAAGGCGATACTTTAGCATCAGCATTACTTGCAAATAATGTTCATTTAGTTGGAAGAAGTTTTAAATATCATAGACCAAGAGGAATTATGACATCTGGTTCTGAAGAACCAAATGCTATAGTTCAAATAAACCCTGGTACCAACAGAACAGAACCCAATGTTAGAGCAACAGAAGTCGAGATTTACGAGGGTTTAGAGGCATCCAGTCAAAATTGTTGGCCAAGTGTAGAATTTGATATTGGTGGAATAAATAATTTTCTCTCCCCTTTTTTTCCAGCAGGTTTTTATTATAAAACATTTATGTGGCCTGCTAGTTTCTGGGAGAAATATGAATTTTTCATACGACACTCAGCTGGTTTGGGGAAATCACCAACATCAAGTGATCCTGACATTTATGACCATCGAAATATTCACTGTGATGTATTGGTTGTAGGAGCAGGTATATCAGGAATATTAGCGGCAAAAAATGCAGCTAAAAATAATTTTAAAACGTTGTTAGTTGAAGAAAAAAATGAACTTGGTGGCTCAACCATTTTTGAAAACAATGAATTTAACAAAATTAATAATAAAACTCCTTCTGAATGGTTAAAAAAAGAAATAGAGGAACTTAAAAATATTAAAAATCTTGGAATAAAAACTAGAACAAGTGTAGCTGCTTATCATCAATATAATTATCTTTTGGCCAGAGAAAATCTAACTGATCATTTAGAGGCAAAAGATAAAACAAATAAAATCAGACAAAGACTTCTTAAAATTAGAGCTAAGAAAGTTATTTTAGCTACAGGGGCATTAGAAAGACCTTTAATATTTAATAATAATGATAGACCAGGAATAATGCTTTCATCTGCTATAAAAAAATACAGTGAATTTTATGGTGTTGCGTGTGGTAGTAAAAATGTCTTTTTTACTAATAATGATAGTGCATATGAAAGTGCTATGTCACTATACAACAAGGGTATCAATGTTGAAGCAATAATTGATATTAGAGAGCAATCCGAAAGTAAAATTGTTAAAAAAGTAAAAGAAGCAGGTATTAAAATTTACTGGTCACACTCGATTGTTGATACAACTGGTTATAAAAGACTAAATAGTATTTCTATAATGAAACTATCTAATGATGGTACTTCAGTTACTGGAAGTAAAATTTCTATTTCATGTGATTGCTTAGGAGTTGCTGGTGGCTGGACACCTGCTGTACATTTATATACACAATCAGGCAGAAAACTTAAATTTGATGATGAAAAAAAAGTTTTCTTACCAAATCAGAATACATCTGAACAAATAAGTGTAGGATCTTGTGGTGGAGATTTTAAAATTGATGAAATCATTAAAAATTTAAATCAAAAGCTTAAAGATATTCTAAATATTAATGAAACAGATTTAGATAGTATTAAAATTGAGATTGATCATGAAAATTCAAAAAGAAATATTTGGTTACTACCTTCCGATAAACCTTTAGGCAAAACTAAACCATTTGTAGATTATCAAAACGATGCAACGGCTAAAGATATAAAATTAGCATTAAGAGAGGGTTTTAGATCTATTGAGCATGTTAAAAGATACACAACTACAGGTATGGGAACTGATCAAGGTAAACTAGGAAATATGCATGCATTAGGAATAATTGCAGATACTGCGGGCGTTAAAATGGGAGAATTAGGAACTACTACATTTAGACCTCCTTACACACCATTAACATTTGGAACTATTGTAGGTCGAAATGTAGGAAAGTTTTTTGATATTTTTAGAAGAACGCCAATGAATGATTGTCATGTTGAAAATAAAGCTGAATTTGAAAATGTCGGTCAATGGAAGAGAGCATGGTACTACCCTATTAAGGGAGAAACTATGCATCAAGCAGTTCAAAGAGAAAGTAAAGCTGCTAGAGAGAGTGCTGGTATACTGGATGCCTCTACTCTTGGTAAAATTGATATTCAAGGAAGTGATGCTTCTGAATTCTTAAATAGAGTCTATACAAATGCTTGGTCAAAATTAGCTATAGGAAAATGTAGATATGGCCTAATGCTAAATGAGGATGGTATGGTTTATGATGATGGAGTTACAACAAGATTAGGTGAAAATCATTACATCATGACCACAACAACTGGTGGAGCAGCAAATGTTTTAGGTAAACTTGAAGACTATCTTCAAACAGAATGGCCTGAGCTTGATGTTTACTTGACCTCTGTAACAGATCATTATGCTACAGCCAGTTTATGCGGACCTAATAGTAAAAAAATTCTTAAAAAAATAATTCCTGATTTAGATTTATCAGATGAAAATTTTCCTCACATGTCATTCAAAGAAGCAAATATTGGAAGCATTCAGTGCAGAATAATGAGGATTAGTTTTACTGGTGAACATAGCTACGAAATCAATGTTCAAGCAAGTTATGGAAAAGATTTATGGAAAAAATGCATGGAAGCAGGTCAAGAGTTTAAAATTACTCCTTATGGAACTGAGACAATGCACTTATTAAGGGCAGAAAAAGGTTTTATCATTGTTGGTCAAGATACAGATGGAACAATGACTCCTATCGATCTTCAAATGGATTGGATAGTAAGCAAGAAGAAATACGATTTCATAGGAAAAAGATCTCTTTATAGATCTGATACAATGAGAGAAGATAGAAAGCAATTAGTAGGTTTATTAACTGATGATCCAAATATTGTTTTAGAAGAAGGAGCACAAATAGTTTCTGAGTTAAATCAAAGTCCAGTAGAAATGCTAGGACATGTAACTTCAAGTTATTTCAGTCCAAACCTAAAGAAATCAATAGCACTTGCAGTAGTTAGAGGTGGAAAAGATATGATAGGAAAAAAACTTTTTGTGCCCATGGAAAATAAAAATATTAATGTCACGGTTGCGAATCCAGTATTTTATGATGAGAAAAATGAGAGGTTAAATGCTTAACTATAATTCAGTTATTAAAAATGAAATTAAGCAAGAAAGTATTTCTGTAAAAGAAATCTCTCCAGTAATAAAAATTAATTTGAGAGGTAAAAAAAGAGAATTTTTAACAAATGTTGGTAAAAATCTTAATATGATCTTACCTACAGAAGCAAACACTTCAACAACGAGTGATAAATTAACAGCAATATGGCTCAGTCCAGACGAATGGATGATAATCTCAAATGAACTGGCAAATAAAAACACTAACAAATCCGATCTATATGAAATGTTATTTGATAGTATTTCAAAAACAAATTTAGGTGCTGTTATAGATGTAACAGATCAATTTGTTCAATTAGAACTTAAAGGTGAAAATGTCTATGAAATCTTTTCAGCAGGATCTCCATTTAATTTTAATGAATTTAAAGAAAAGAAAGGATCAACAACTCAGACAGTTTTAAATCATGTAGATGTGGTTCTGCACCATAAAGATGAAAATATTGTAAATCTGTTTGTTAGAAGATCTTTTGCTGAACATCTTTGTTCTTGGATTGAAGACTGTGCTTCAAGATTATAAACTTATTTTTTTCTTCTAAAGTCCCATGGCATTTCAAATTTACCTTGCCAAAGGCCTTTTTTTTCATTTTTAGCATTAATTTCGTTTGATATATATTTGTTTGAGTATTTTCTATAAGCTACTGCATAACCGTTTGAAACTAGCCAAGAATTCAGATTTAAATTTTTTTTATAGCACTCTCCAATTAATCTTTTATATCTGTCGATATCCAAAATTTTACAAGTTATTACTTTGTTATTTATTTTTTTTTGTAATTTTTGAGTTGAAATTTTTCCACATGGATAATCTTTAGTAAAAGTAAAAAAAATTATTGTTAGATATGGTTTTTTACACATTTGCTTGAATTCAGGCGCATCAATTCCATGCAATCTTATCTTTTTTGAATTTATTTTAATTGTATCACCATCAATAATTTGAGCATTTCCAGAAATTTCTTTAATCTCTTCAGACCTTACATCGTTATATGTGAGAATAAAAAAAATCGAACAAATTATAATTAAAATTATCGCTTTCCTTTTTGTAAAAAACATATTTAAAAAATTAAATATTAGCTAATTTATGTTTAATGTAATATTTGACATAAAATAGTAACATCAATGATATCAACCATTGAAAGATAGCCCAAATATAAAAAAAAGTTTTAAAATCTGCATTTAAATACTTTGCAATGTAAAAGGATAAAACTGGTACTATAACATTTCTGGCAATATTATTAACCATGGCTTTTTCAGATTTTTTTAAAGCCATAAAAAATCCATTTGATAAGAAAAATATTGGATAAGCAGGTAAAATAAATGCAGAAATCTTAAGGTACATCGAGCCATGCATAATTACCTCAGGATTTGAAGAAAAGAATTTAGGAACAATGTCAGCACTTATAAAAATAACTACACCAGCGATTAACATTATAAATAGACCGTATTTTATTGAGGTAAAATAGGATTGCTCCACTCTATCGTAATATTTTGCACCAATATTTTGCGCTATTATAGAAATTATTGCCGTATTAATTCCTAATATTGGTAACAAAACTACTTGCTCAATTCTTGTGGCAGATCCATACCCTGCTACAGCATATTCACCAAATAACCCAACATATGTAAAAACAATTGTTGCAGCAATAGAATACCCTAATATGGCAATTGTGATTGGCATTGATTGAAAAAAAATATTTTTTAAGAAAAAAAATTTAGCTTTGAAATGGTCTAAAGATATTTGTTTAATTCTTTGATTATTTAATATTTTTATCAAAATAACCAACAAAGATACAAATTGAGCAATTAAAGTTGCTATCCCAATACCAGTTATTCCTAATGGTGGTATAAATAAAAAACCAAATATAAAAATTGGATTTAAAATAATGTTTAAGAAAAAAGAAAATATTAAAACATTTCTATAAGTTTTAGTATCTCCTTCTGCGTGTAAAAATGAATTTAATGCTACTACTAAAATAAATAATATCGTGCCTAAAAAAATTACATTTATATATTCGAGTCCAAGAATTGTTACTTCTTGAGAGGAATTCATTAATAGGAATATCTTTTCACCAAAAGTAAATCCTAAAATAGATACAACTATCGAGATTATAATCGAATAAATGATTACATTTCCAAAATAACTTAAAACATTTTTTTCGTTTTTTTCTCCGATACTGCTGCCAATTAAAGATGTTCCCGCCACGGTAACTCCAATGGATGTCGCAATAATCAAAAAATATATCGGAAAAGACTTGCTTAAAGCAGATAAGGCTTCTGGCGATATTTTTCCTGCATAAAAAGTATCTACGATTGTATAAAGTGTTTGGAATAAGGTTCCTACACTTGCTGGTACAGCAAGTTTTCTTACTAACAACGAAACTTCATCTTTTAATAAATTCATTAATTTAAGACTTGTTAATACTCTTTCTGGAAGATATGTCTTTTTCCTGCTTCTTTAGCAAGATTAATTTGTTTTTGTCTCATCCTAAATCTTGATTTTTGATGATCTGATAGATTGTCGTGACAATTTGGACATGAAACACCCTCTTCATATTTTTTTGATTTTTTATCCTTACGAGATACAGGCTTCCTACAACCGCTACACATTGAGTAAGAACCAACTTTTAGACCATGTTTTAAACTAATCCTGTTATCAAAAACAAAGCATTCACCTTTCCATAAACTTTTTTTCTTATTTGTTTTTTTAAGATAATTTAAAATTCCACCATTTAACTGATAAATGTTATTAAACCCTTTATTCTCCAAATATACAGATGCCTTTTCACAACGAATTCCACCAGTACAAAACATAGCTATAGGTTGATTTTTTTTTAATTTTTTTAGATATTTTGGAAAATCTCTAAAGTTATCAACATCAGGATTGATTGCTCCCTTAAATGTTCCAACATCATACTCAAATGGTTTTCTCGCATCTATAAGAACAGTATCCTTTTCTTTAATCAACTTATTCCATTTGATTGGATCTACATGGCTATCCTTTTTCTTTATTCTTTTGTTTAAAATTAAATTCATAGGAACAACCTCGTTTTTGATTTTCACTTTAGGTTTATGAAATGGTTGGAATAAGCTTTTAGACTTATTGCTGCTGTTAAATTCTTTAAATTTAAAAGCTCTTTTTAAATTGTTAATTGTAAATTTAATATCTGCAGCTTTACCAGAGATAGTTCCATTTACCCCTTCTTTAGATATAATTATCGTACCTCTAATGTTTTTCTTTTTTAAAGTTTCAAATAAAACTTTTTGATATTTCTTTAGATAAGAAATTTTGACAAATTTATAAAAACCAACTACTTCAAACATTATAATTTTCTACAAACAGTCATTCCATCACCAAGAGGAATTATTAACTTTTCAACCCTTGTATCCTTTGAAATATGACTATTAAACTCTTTAATATTTTTAGTAAATTTATCATTATTGTTTTCATTCACAACTTCTCCATACCATAAAACATTATCAATGATTATTAGACCATTTTTGTTCAATAATTGTAAAGAACTTTCATAGTATTCAATATAATTCATTTTATCAGCATCAATAAAAACTAAATCAAACTTTTCATTTTTAATTTCATCTAAACTTTCTAAAGCAGGTTTAATTAATGTTTTTATTTTATGATCTTGATTAGCTTTTTTAAAAAAATCTATTGCAACTTTATTAGTTTCTTCATTTTTATCTAAAGCAATTATTTTGCCGTCATCTGATAATGCCAAAGCCATAGATAACGTACTTAATCCTGTAAATGTACCTATCTCTAAAATTTTTTTGATATTTGAAATTTTTATAATTAAATGCAGAAATTGACTTTGTGAAATTGAGATTTGCATTCTTTTGATGTCACCAAGAGAAGTGTTGTAATCAATTATTTCTTTTTGGACTGGATGTAAATTAAATCCATGACTTAAAATATACTCTTGGAGTTCTTTAGTTATATTTAGGTCTGAACCCATAAATTCTAAAGTTTTTTCTTTAAAATCTCATTAACTAATTGAGGATTTGCTTTTCCACCAGAAACTTTCATTACTTGACCTACAAAGAAACCAAATAATTTAACTTTACCTGATTTATAT